>JAKSRL010000030.1 GCA_024403635.1 Lachnospiraceae bacterium
GGAGAATTGTAATGAAAGAAGTTAAAAATGTTGTTATCTGCGGCGCTGGCATGATGGGTAACATGATCGCATTAGTATTCTCAAGCTGCCCAGACTTCAAAATCACAGTTTGGAACAGAAGAGAAAAACCTTGTAAAGAAGTTATCAAAGCCAACTTAGAACAGCTTAGAGACAAAGGCATCATCGGTGATGCTGAAATCGAAGAGCGTTTAAGCAGAATTAGTTTTGTATTCCCTGACAAGGGTCAGGAATTCAAAGAGGCAGACCTTATTATCGAATGTGTAGCAGAAGAAATGGAAACAAAGCAGAACCTTTTCGCAGAGCTTGAAGGTATCTGTCGTGAAGACTGTATCTTCGCTACAAATACATCCGTTATGAGTCCTACAGAAATCGGTTCAAAATGCGCTCATAAAGAGCGTGTTGTTGGAACACATTTCTGGAACCCAGGTCACCTTATTCCATTAGTAGAAGTAGTTAAGACAGAGTTCACAACAGAAGAAGTTATGCAGGCTACTATCGAAGCATTAACAAAAGCTGGAAAGAAACCTATCTATTGCAAGAAAGACGTTCCTGGTTTCGTAGCTAACAGAATGCAGCATGCTCTCTGGAGAGAGGCTATCTCTATCGTTGAGCAGGGTATCGCTGATCCTAAGACAGTTGACGATGCAGTTAAATACAGCTTCGGTCTTCGTCTTCCACAGTTAGCACCTATCGAGAACTCTGATATGGTAGGTACACAGCTTACATGGAACATTCATTCATATGTTCTTCAGTATCTTGCTGACAACCATGAGCCATCACCACTGCTGAAGCAGATGCTTGATGAAGGTAAGATGGGCTTTGCTTCAGGCGAAGGCTTCCTGAAATGGGATGATGAGTCTATTGCTAAATCAAAGACAGATCTTAATGAATATCTCATCAAGATGATTTATGGTAAATAAGATTTTAAATGTGCGGACACATAGTTTTCGGGCTATGTGTCCGACGCAGTTAAAATAATAACGTTATTATTTTATTATGGAGGAAAATTAAAAATGGGAAAAAAAGTTTATGTTGACTTAACACATCCTTTTAGTGCTGAAATTCCAAGATGGCCTTATTTCGATAAGCCATTCATCGAGGGAAAACACTCAATGGCTAAGGGTGGCGTTTTAACACAGTATGTTGGATGCACAATGCATACAGGTACACGCTGCGACGCTCCTCGTCACGTTATGGAATTCGAATTCGATGGCAAGAGAGCTCGTTATACTCATGAAATGCCAATCGACGCTTACACAGGCGATGCTGTTTGCTTAGAGATCAAGATCGGCCGTTGGGAGCTTATCATGCCAGAACATCTGGAAGATGCTTGCAAACGTGCTAACATCAAACCTGAAGAATTAGAGGGTATGGTTGTTTGCCTTAACACAGGTATGCACAGATTATTCGATGATTCTAAAGAATATTATCATTACTCATGCGGTACTGGTATCGATGCTGGTAAATGGTTCGTTGATCACAAAGTTAAATGTGTAGCTATGGATATGCAGGCTCTGGATCATCCTCTTCACACAGCTATGGGTAACAACGGTATGACAAGAATGAACCTTCTTGGCGCATCAGGATATCCTATCACAGAAGAATACAAAGCACAGTTCGGCGAAGAAGCTTATGCAGAATTCGATAAATTCGAATACATCCGTATCCACGGACAAGAAGCATATGACAAGAAATTCGGTGAGCTTGAAGCTATCGGATGCTGGGGAACATGGGAGCCATGCCATAAGATGATGCTTGGTCATGGTATCGTTGGTGTTGAAAACCTTGGTGGAGATCTTGATAAAGTTTCTAACAAGAGATTCAAATTCTACTGCTTCCCACTTCGTTGGTACATGGGTGATGGTTCTATGGCTCGTTGCGTTGCTGAAATCGATGAAGACGATATCAACAAAGGCGTAAAAGATAGAACATATCTGTACTGCGGAACTGGCTGCCAGGATAGAGACTTCTTTAAGAAGAACAAAAAAACTAATGGCAAACCAGCAGCTAAAAAAGCAGCTAAAAAAGCTCCAGCAAAAAAAGCTAAATAATTTAAGTTAAATACTTGTTTCGGGCCGGCTATTTGGCCGGCCCGGATTTTATCAAAAAAAATATTCCACCTTTTAGGCGAGAAAACTCTTTATGGGAGGAAAAAATTAAAATGGCAACAGAAATCGTAATTGCTAGTGCTTGTCGTACAGCTATCGGTAAATTTGGTGGTTCTTTAAAGAACATTCCTGCTGTAGAACTTGGCGCAACCGTTATTAAAGAAGCAGTTAACCGTGCTGGATTAAAACCAGAGCAGGTTAATGAAGTTATTTTTGGTAATGTTATTACCGCAGGTTTAGGACAGAATCCAGCTCGTCAGGCTTCTATCAAAGCTGGCCTTCCAGTTGAATGTACAGCTATGACTATTAACATCGTTTGCGGTTCTGGTCTTAAGGCAGTTGCTCTTGCAGCGAACCAGATTAAAGCCGGTGAAGCAGATATCGTTGTAGCAGGCGGTATGGAAAATATGTCCGCAGCTCCTTATGCTTCCTTTGGAACTCGTTGGGGCGCAAGAATGAATGCTACTACCATGGTAGACTGCACAGTTAACGATGGACTTTGGGACGCTTTCAATAACTATCATATGGGTATTACAGCTGAAAACGTTGCAGAACAGTGGGGACTTACGAGAGAAATGCAGGATGAATTCGCAGTAAGAAGCCAGAACAGAGCAGAAGCAGCAGTTGATGGTGGTGTATTCGACGAAGAAATCGTTCCTATCGTTATTCCACAGAAGAAAGGCGATCCTATTGTATTTGCAAGAGATGAACATCTTTCCCGTGGTAACTCTATGGAAAAAGTTGCAAAATTGAAACCTGCTTTCAAGAAAGACGGAACAGTTACAGCAGCTAATGCATCCGGTATCAACGACGGTGCAGCAGCTCTTGTTGTAATGAGCAAAGAAAAAGCAGATGAATTAGGAATCAAACCTCTCGCTACAATTGTATCTTATGCTACTGGCGGTGTTGATCCTTCAATCATGGGTACAGGACCTATCCCAGCTACAAGAATGGCTCTTGAAAAAGCTGGTATGACAATTGAAGATATGGATCTCATTGAAGCTAATGAAGCTTTCGCAGCTCAGTCCTTAGCAGTAGCTCACGACCTTGACTTTAACATGGACAAAGTTAATGTAAATGGTGGCGCAATTGCTCTTGGACATCCAGTAGGAGCATCTGGAGCTCGTATTCTTGTTTCTCTTCTTTATGAAATGGGTAGAAGAGATGCTAAGACCGGTCTTGCAACCCTTTGCATCGGCGGCGGTATGGGACAGGCTCTTATTGTTAAGAGAGACTAATACGTAATAGATTTTTCGTATAAGAAAGAGTATCGCATTTGCGGTACTCTTTTTGCTTAAGTAGATATAATTGATTTTGAAAATAATTACAAAAAATAGATATTTACTTCAAAATATTATAAAATTTCTTTTTTCTATTTGTCTAAAATGGGTTGCGACTTGTTAATCCATGTATTACAATTAAAAAAATATTTTTCATAACAGTTATTAGGATAATTGTTATCATTTTTATTATATCAATAATTTTTTGTTAGGAGGACATTATGCCTAAATTTATTTCTATTAAAGAGGCTGTTGATCTGATTCCAGAAGGCTCAACTATCATGGTTGGTGGATTCGTAGGTTGTGGCAGCCCTCTTGAGCTTTGCAAGGCTCTTGGCCTTTCAGGAAAGAAACATTTTACTATTATCGCTAACGATGGCGGATGTGGACCAGGATACGGCGGACCAGTAGATGACTACTACGGAAATGCATGGATTATTGCTAACCATGGCGCTGATAGAGTTATTATGACTCATGTTGGTATCCTTCCAGAAATCGGTGAGCAGAACCTTAAAGAAGGAACTCTTACTGTAGATCTTATTCCACAGGGAACTCTTGCGGAGATGGTACGTGCAGGTGGTTATGGTCTTGGCGGCGTTCTTACACCTACTGGTGTTGGTACTCTTGTAGAAGATAGCCCATTCTGCCTTGGAAAACAGACAATCGATGGAAAAGATTACCTTCTTATGAAGCCTATCCGTGCTGATTTTGCTCTTATTGGCGGAACAAAATGTGATAAAGCTGGTAACGTATGGTACAAAGGAACAACTCGTAACTTCAATCCTCTCATGGCTATGGCTGCTGATACAGTTATCTGTGAACCTGAAGAGATTGTTGAAGTTGGAGAAATTGAACCGGAAAACGTACATGTATACGGTATCTGCGTTGACTACGTTTGCAAGTAATAGGAGGAAATACAATGGATAAATCAGAAATCAAAGCTTTTATCGCTAAACGTGTAGCGAAAGAACTTCACGACGGTGATGTTGTTAATCTTGGTATTGGTCTTCCTGACCTTGTTCCGAACTATCTTCCAGAAGGCGTTAAAGTAACACTTCAGGCCGAGCTTGGTATTGTTAATACTGCTCCTGCAGGATTATATCAGGAAGCAGATCCTTTCCATGTTGTAAATGCAAGCGGAAAGTCCGCTGGTATTGCTCCGGGAGGTGCTTTCATTGATTCTGCTACATCTTTCGGTCTGATTCGTGGTGGACACGTACAGGCTACTATCCTTGGCGGTCTTGAAGTTGATGAAGAAGGCTCTCTTTCTAACTGGATCATTCCTGGAAAGAAAATGCCAGGTATGGGCGGCGCTATGGACCTTTTAGTAGGTGCTGAGAATGTTATCGTTGCTATGGAACACACAGCAAAGGGCGCTCCAAAGATCTTAAAGAAATGCAAACTTCCTTATACAGCAGTTCATTGCATCACAAAGATCATTACAGAAATGGGCGTTATGAACGTAACAGATAAGGGTCTTGAACTTGTTGAAATCAACCCAGAATTCACAGTTGAAGAAGTACAGGCAGCTACAGAAGCTACTCTGATCATCAGCCCAAATCTTAAATCAATGATTGACTAATTTAACATAATTCTTATATGAATTATTTGCAGGCGGGAACGGAATGTTTCCGCCTGTTTTTTTAAAATTAGAATATAAAAATATCTTTAATTTTTGCTAAATAATATACACGAAAAGGGAATAATTGTGTATGATTATCAGGAATAGGAGGAAAAGTAATGGCATACGAAATTATAAAAATTGATGATAGAACTTGGACCGTAGAAGATCAGTTAGGGCCAGGCAGCGTAACCCGTTTCTTTATTCTTGCGGGGGAAGAGAAAGCTTTAATGATTGACGCCGGAATGAATACAAAGGATGCCAAGGATATTGCTGAGAATATTTTAAAAGAAGCTGGACTTGGCGGACTGTTTAGCGAAGAAAATCCAATGTTATTTGCTATTACCCATGGTCATGGAGATCATTTAGGCGGAGCAGATAAATTTAATAAGTTCCATATTTCACAAGCGGATTGGGATGCTTTTCATCTGAAAGAGCAGTATCCACAGGCAGAAATGGAACCGATTTTTGATGGCTTCCAGTTTGATTTAGGTGGAAGAATTATTACTGTTTTTGAAAATCCGGGACATTCTCCTGGAAGTGTTGCATATCTGGATGAAACGAACCGCTTACTATTTACAGGAGATTCTGTACAGAATGGTCATGTTTTCATGATGGGAGCTATTGGAGAAGAAGCTATCTTTGGCAAAAGCCTTCTTGCTTTGGAAAAGAAAACGGAAGGAAAATTTGATAAGATATATGGATGTCATGGTACAGCTCCGTTAGAACCGGACCAGATCCGAAAAGTAGCTAAGGCCTGGGAGAAGATTCAAAAGTGTGAGCATGGGCTAGCTTCTGCAGAAGATCTTGGAATCTCTTTTTCAGAGATTGAAATGAATGGAAAGAAAGTTAAAGATTACGATTGTAAAGATTGTTTCTTTTTTTATGGATGATAGATATGAAAAAAACTAGTAAAGCAAAACTTATTGCAGCTTTAATTCTGAATATTTTTATTATTGGAACAATGGTTTATTCCCTGGTTGTGTTTTTTACAGGGATAGGGGATGGAAACATGGCAGTTCATGGTACACGCTGTTTCATGTTTTTTACCATAGATTCCAACCTTCTTATGGCTTTGGCCAGCATCGTGTCTATCATATGTCTGATTAAGCAATTAAAAGACAACAGATACGTCTTTCCAAAGTCCGTAACCGTTTTTAATTTAATTGCGACAGCGGGTGTCACCATCACTTTTCTTGTAGTACTTTGTTTCTTAGGACCTATTTCCGGATATCTTCCTATGTATGCAGGTACCAATTTATTTATGCATGCTCTTAATCCGATTGCTGCAATTATTCTTTATATGTTTCTGCAGACGGATAACCGGATGACATTAAAGAATAATATTTTCGGTATTATTACAACGATAGTATACGGAACTGTTTATGCGGTTATGGTTATTTTTATTGGAGCGAGAAATGGCGGATGGTATGACTTCTACCACTTTAACATCGGTGGATTTTGGTATATCTCCTATATCGTTATGCAGGGCGTTGCTTTAGGCGTTTCTGTGCTTCTTAGCATTGTGCACAATAAAATGTTGAAAAGGTCGGAAAAATAGTCATTTGGATCGGTGTGTTTTTATTGACTTATTTGTTCGGCTATGGTAAACATAATATAGCTTTTAATAAGGTCCGGAGAGGCCTGAAAGGTGATAATTATGAGAGATAGTTTTTTTGACGTACAATTTAATCTGGTGGGTAAAGTGACGAATCTACCTGATGAATTTAATATTTCTACCTATAGTATTTTTCCCGGTTTCTGTGATGTTCATGTACATTTCAGAGAGCCGGGTTTTTCATATAAAGAGACAATTCATTCCGGTTGTATGGCGGCAGCTTCTTCTGGATACACCGATGTATGTACGATGCCGAACTTGAATCCAGTTCCGGATTCCGTTGAAAACCTTAAACAACAGCTGAATATAATCGAAAAGGATGCCATAATTAACGTTCTTCCTTATGGGTCCATTACCGTTGGTGAAAAAGGAGAAGTCCTTTCAGATCTGGAAGGAATGGCTAAGTTTGTTGTTGCTTTTTCTGACGATGGAAAAGGCGTTCAGGACGCTGGTATGATGAAAGAAGCAATGCTTCGGGCCAAGGAATTTGGTAAGATTATCACAGCTCATTGTGAAGACAATTCCTTGCTTCACGGCGGTTATATTCATGATGGAATTTACGCAAGGGCTCATGGACATCAGGGAATCTGTTCCGAAAGCGAATGGAAACCGATTGAACGGGATATTCTTTTAGCAAAAGAAACGGGATGCAAATATCATGTTGGTCACATTTCTACGAAGGAAAGTGTGGAACTAATCCGACAGGCAAAGAAGTATGGAGTTGATATTACCTGTGAAAGAGCTCCTCATTATCTTTTGTTAGACGAAAATGACCTTCAAGAAGATGGGAAATTTAAAATGAATCCTCCGCTAAGAGGAAGGGAAGATCGGGAAGCTTTGCTGGAAGGAATCGTGGACGGAACCATCGATATGATTGCAACAGACCATGCTCCTCACAGCAGGGAAGAAAAGAGCAAAGGCTTAAAGGGCAGTGGCTTTGGTATCGTGGGACTGGAAACAGCTTTCCCGTTGTTATATACGGAATTGGTAAAGAAAAACGTGATTTCGTTAGTGCTGTTGGTACTGTTAATGTCCGATAACCCGAGAAACCGTTTTGGAATCGATTTAAATGGAGCATATTCTGTTTGGGATTTGAATGAAGAATGGATAATCAATCCGAAGAAGTTCTATTCTAAGGGAACAGCAACTCCGTTTGAAGGAAGAACTGTATTTGGAAAGTGCATATACACGTTCTGTAATGGAAACGTAGTTTTTAACAAGAGTTTTTAGCATAGAGAAAGTAAGGAGAAAGAAATGGCAAAGAGAACAGATATTAAAAAGGTTTTAATTATTGGTTCAGGTCCTATTGTAATCGGTCAGGCTGCAGAGTTTGACTATGCGGGAACGCAGGCTTGTCTGGCGTTGAAGGAAGAAGGTTATCAGGTAATCTTATGCAACTCCAACCCGGCAACCATCATGACAGATACTTCTATTGCAGACAAAGTATATATGGAGCCATTGACTTTGGAATACATTGCAAAAATCCTTCGTTACGAGAGACCAGATGCCATCGTTCCTGGTATCGGCGGACAGACAGGATTAAATCTTGCAATGCAGCTGGAGCAGAAAGGCATTTTAAAAGAGTGCGGCGTAGAACTTTTAGGAACCAGCAGTGAATCCATTGAAAGAGCGGAAGACCGGGAATTGTTCAAAGAAATGTGCCAGTCAATCGGCGAGCCAGTAATCCCTTCTGAAATAACTTACAATCTGGAAGAAGCGAAAAAGGCTGCTTTAGAAATTGGCTATCCAGTCGTATTAAGGCCTGCTTTCACCTTAGGTGGAACCGGTGGTGGCTTTGCTTATAACGAAGAAGAATTGGTAGAAATCGGATTAAATGCTTTCAAACTTTCTCCGGTTCATCAAGTATTAATTGAAAAGAGCGTAAAAGGTTATAAAGAAATCGAGTTCGAAGTAATGAGAGATTCCAACGATAATGCAATCACAATCTGTGGAATGGAAAATATCGATCCAGTCGGCGTTCATACCGGCGACTCCATCGTCGTAGCACCGATTCTTTCCTTAAGCAAGGAAGATGAAAAGATGCTGAACGATAGCGCAATTAAGATTATCAGGGAATTAAAGATTGAAGGTGGATGCAATGTTCAGTTTGCATTAAATCCAACCTCCAGTGAATACTTCTTAATTGAAGTAAACCCTAGAGTTTCCAGATCTTCCGCTTTAGCTTCGAAGGCTTCTGGATACCCAATTGCCAGAGTTACCGCGAAAATCGCTTTAGGTATGGCTCTGGAAGATATTCCGGTTGCTGGAGGAACAGCAGCTATTGAGCCAAGCCTGGATTACTATGTGGCGAAGTTCCCTAGATTTCCATTTGATAAATTTGCAACAGCTTCCAATATATTAGGAACACAGATGAAAGCTACCGGCGAAGTAATGGGTATCGGTTCTAGTCTGGAAGAATGTCTGCTGAAATCTATCCGATCCCTTGAAATCGGAGTTGTTCATTTCTACCTTGAAAAATTCTCAGAAATGGAAACAGAACAGCTTTATGACTATATTAAAGAAACCAGAGACGATACTATCTTTGCAATTTTTGAATTATTAAGAAGAGGAACTACGGTAGAAGAACTTCATGAGAAGACCATGATTACGGAAATGTTCCTGGAAAGCTACAAGAAGATTGTAGAGATGGAAGATAAGCTGAGAACAAACATCAACAATATCAATGTTCTGAAAGAAGCAAAGATAATGGGCTTTTCTGATGCTTACATTGGAAAGCTTTGGAACTTAAAAGAAACGGAAGTATATGAAAAACGAAAAAAGAATGGAATCACGCCAGTATTTCGTATGGTAGATACCCTTCATACCGGTGCGTATATTGCATACCTGTACTCATCCTACTCTAACAAGAATGATTCCAGACTGACGAACAAGAAGAAAATCATCGTATTAGGAGCAGGACCAATCCGTATTGGACAAGGCGTTGAATTTGATTATTCTACCGTTCACGCAGTTCAGACCATTAAGCGCGCTGGTTACGAAGCAATCATTATCAATAATAATCCAGAAACCGTTTCTACCGACTACACCACAGCGGATAAACTGTACTTTGAGCCATTAACTCCGGAAGATGTTATGGCTATCGTAGATTATGAAAAACCAGAAGGTGTTATCGCTTCCTTAGGCGGACAGACTGCGATAAACCTGGCTCAGCCATTAGTCGACAGAGGCGTAAAGATTATCGGAACGGACTGTGATGCCATCGAAAAAGCAGAGAACAGAGACAGCTTCGAAAAGGTATTATTAGAACTGAACATTCCGCAACCAAAGGGACACGCCGTAACCAATATTGAAGACGGTATTGCAGCTGCGAACGATGTAGGTTATCCAGTATTGGTAAGACCGTCCTTCGTATTAGGCGGAAGAGCAATGCAGATTGTAGCGAATGACAACCAGCTTCGTCATTATCTGAAGACTGCAGTAGAAATTGATGCAGACAAACCAGTATTAGTAGATAAATACATTCAGGGCAAAGAAGTAGAAATCGATGCCATCTGTGACGGAAGGGACGTATTTGTTCCTGGTATCATGGAACTGGTAGAAAGAACCGGCGTTCATTCTGGTGACTCCATTAGTGTATATCCAACCTTCTCGATTTCCAATAAAGTAAAAGGAATCATCCTTCAGTATGCAAAGAAATTAGGTATCGCCATCGGAATCGTAGGACTATACAACATCCAGTTTATCGTAGATAAAGACGAGAACGTATTTATTATTGAAGTAAACCCAAGAAGTTCCAGAACCGTACCGTTCCTTTCCAAAGCAACAGGTTACTCCCTGGCAGATATTGCTACCGAAGTTATTCTTGGTAAGTCTTTGAAGGAGCAGGGCATCTTCGATCTTTATCCGGAAGAAAAAGAAAGATATTATGTAAAAGTTCCGGTATTCAGCTTCAACAAGATTAAAGGAATGGATACCTACCTTTCACCGGAAATGAAATCCACTGGAGAAGCAATTGGTTATGATAATAAATTGAACCGTGCACTGTTCAAAGCTCTTCAGGCTTCTGGTACAAAAGTAAGAAATTACGGTACTGTATTTGCAACCTTTGCCGGAAATGATAAAGAAGAAGCTCTGCCACTGATTCAGAGATTCTACAACTTAGGTTTCAATATCGAGGCAACTCCTGGTACCGCAAGATATCTGAAAGAGCATGGCATCCGTACGAGAGTTCTGAAGAAAATAAGCGATGGAAGCGATGAAATCTTAGATTCCATCCGTCAGGGACATATTGCTTATATTTTAAATACGAGAGATGTGAGCAGCGAAGACCAAGCTTCCGACGGCGTACAAATCCGTCAATGTGCAGCAGAAAATAATGCAACTCTGTTCACCTCTTTAGATACGGTAAAAGTACTTCTGGATGTTCTGGAAGAAACTACACTGACCATTTCAACAATTAACGCATAATTATGAAAGAAACAATATTTACAATTCAAAATAATTCTCCTCTGACAGAATCGGTTTATAAAATGATTCTGTCCGGGGACACTTCTGAAATTACGAGCCCCGGCCAGTTTGTAAATCTGAAAATTGATGGGTTGTTCCTAAGACGACCGATTTCCGTATGTGATTTGGAAGATGGCCTATTGACTTTAATTTACAAGGTCGTAGGTAAAGGAACGGAAGAGATGTCCAAAATGATTCCAGGAACAAAAATGAACCTTCTTACTGGCCTTGGAAACGGATATGATACTTCGGTTTCCGGGAATAAGCCTCTTTTAATCGGTGGGGGCGTTGGTGTTCCACCACTATATTATCTGGCTAGAAAACTGAAAGAAGAAGGAAAGAAAGTTATAGTGATCTTAGGATTTAACACCAAGTCAGAGCTTTTCTTAGAAAAGGAATTTGCAGACCTGGGAATTGAAACTATCGTAGCAACAGCCGATGGAAGTTATCAAAACAAGGGTTTTGCCACGGACGTGCTTCCGAAAGAATATACTTATGTTTATACCTGCGGTCCGGAACCGATGTTGAAAGCTGTTTTCCATAAAATTCAGACATCGGGACAGTTCAGCTTTGAAGAGAGAATGGGTTGCGGATTTGGCGCTTGTATGGGCTGCTCATGCAAGACCATCACTGGATATAAACGAATTTGTAAAGACGGACCGGTTCTTCGGAAGGAGGAAATTTTATGGGAAGATTAAGCGTAAATCTTTGTGGCATCGAAATTGATAATCCGGTTATTCCTGCCTCCGGAACTTTTGGCTACGGCTACGAATTTGCAGAAATTTATGACATAAATTGTCTGGGAACATTCTCTTTCAAGGGAACTACAAAAGAGCCTAGATTTGGAAATGCGACCCCTAGAATTGCAGAAACTGCCAGCGGCATGCTGAATGCAGTGGGACTTCAAAATCCAGGGGTAGAAAAAGTAATCCGTGAAGAATTGCCAAAGCTGAAAAATGTATTTCATAAACCGGTAATGGCGAATGTCAGTGGATTTTCCGTAGAAGAATATGTATATACATCCAAATTACTCGATGCAGAAGAGCAGGTAGGCTGGATTGAATTGAATATCAGCTGTCCAAACGTTCATGGTGGTGGAATGAGTTTTGGAACAGATCCTACAGAAGCTGCAAAAGTAACGAAGGCAGTAAAAGCAGAAGTGAAAAAACCTTTAATTGTTAAACTTTCTCCGAACGTAACGGATATCGTTTCCATCGCGAAAGCGGTAGAAGCAGAAGGTGCAGACGGAGTCAGCCTGATTAATACGTTAATGGGTATGAGATTCAACCTGAAAACTAGGAAACCGATTATCGCCAATGTTACTGGAGGGTTGTCTGGTCCGGCGATTTTCCCAGTTGCTTTACGGATGGTTTATCAGGTTGCTCAGGCAGTAAAGGTACCGGTCATTGGTATGGGCGGAATTTCTTCCGCAGAAGATGTATTAGAAATGATGATGGCAGGAGCCACGGCAGTCGAAATTGGTGCGGCGAACTTGGTCAATCCAGCCATCTGCAGAGATATAATAAACGAACTTCCGGAAGTAATGGATAAGTACGGATATGAATTTCGATAGGACGGTGAATTATGGCAAAAGATGTAATTGTAGCTTGTGATTTTAATAGCAAAGAAGAAACGTTAGCTTTTCTTGATCAGTTTACAGACTGCAAGCCTTTCGTAAAAATCGGTATGGAACTGTTTTATGCAGAAGGTCCGGATATTGTAAGAGAAATCAAGAAAAGAGGACATAAAATATTTTTAGACCTGAAACTCCATGACATTCCGACAACGGTAAAAAAAGCCATGACTGTATTACGGAATTTGGATGTAGATATTACGAATGTTCATGCATCCGGTACCGTTTCCATGATGGAAGCAGCTATCGAGGGGTTAACCAGAGCAGATGGCACCCGACCTCTTCTGATTGCTGTAACTCAGCTTACATCTACGGATCAAACGCAGTTAGAAAACGATCTTTTGATTAAGGAACCGATGGAAGAAGTTGTTATGCATTATGCAGAAAACGCAAAGAAGGCTGGATTAGACGGCGTTGTATGTTCTCCATTAGAGGCAGAAGCAGTTCATTCCCGCTGCGGTCAGGAATTCTTCACCATTACTCCAGGTGTACGGTTTGCGGATGGAGAAAAAGGAGACCAGAAACGAGTAATGACACCAGAACAAGCTAAAAATAACGGATCCGATTACATTGTTATGGGTCGGCCGATTACTCAGGCAGAAGATCCGGTAAGTGCATATAAAAGAGCAGTAAAGGAGTTTTTATCATGACAAATAATGAGAGATTAATAGCAAAAGATTTATTAAAAATTAAAGCTGTTTTTTTCCGCCCAGAAGAGCCTTTTACATGGGCCAGCGGAATAAAAAGCCCGATTTATTGTGACAATCGTTTAACACTTACTGCTCCGGAAGTAAGAAATGACGTAGAGAATGCAATTGCAGAAGTAATAAAAGAAAAATATCCGGAAGCTGAGGTTCTGATGGGAACTTCTACCGCTGGTATCGCCCATGCAGCAATTGTTGGACATCTTTTAAATATGCCAATGGGTTATGTTCGTTCCGGTACCAAAGACCATGGCCGTCAGAATCAAATTGAAGGCAGATTAGAACCTGGCCAGAAAGTCGTAGTAATCGAAGACCTGATTTCTACCGGTGGCAGCGTAATTGAAGTTGTAGATGCTTTAAGAGATGCGAAAGCAGAAGTTTTAGGAATCGTTTCCATCTTCACTTATGGTATGCAGAAAAGTGTAGATCGTTTAGCAGCAGCGAACGTTGAAAATACCAGTATTACTAATTTTGATGTAATCGCTCAGGTTGCAGCAGAAGAAGGCTATATTCAGGAATCGGACATTACCCGTCTGATTGCATTCCGCAACAACCCATCCGATGAATCCTGGATTCAGAAATAATTAGGAGAAACTATGAGAAGTTTAATTGATATAACCGATCTTTCTGCGGAAGAAATCAACGAGTTAATGGACCTTGCCATGGATATCATTGAGAATCCAGACAAATATGCTCATGCTTGTGACGGAAAGATTTTAGCGACTTTGTTCTTTGAACCTTCGACTAGAACCAGACTGAGCTTTGAAGCTGCTATGGAATCTTTAGGCGGAAAAGTAATTTCTGTTCCGAGTGCAGATAAGAACTCTAGCGCTACCAAAGGAGAATCTATTGCAGATACTGCCAAAATCGTTAGCTGCTATGCGGATATGATTGCGATGCGTCATCCATTAGAGGGAAGTGCATATGTGGCTTCGAAGAATGCCAGCGTTCCGTTCATTAATGCGGGAGATGGTGGTCACTGTCATCCAACGCAGACCACAGCCGACCTGTTAACCATTCATCGTTATAAAGGACGTTTTGAGAATCTGACCATCGGACTTTGTGGGGACTTATTATATGGAAGAACGGTTCATTCCTTGCTGAATGCGATGAGTCTTTATCCGGGCAACAAATACATTCTGATTTCTCCTCCAGAACTGAGACTTCCAGAATATATGAAAGAAACATTGGATAATGCGGGAATAGATTATATCGAGACGGAGAATCTGGAAGATGCGATTCCAGAGCTGGATATTTTATATATGACACGTATACAGAAAGAACGATTTGCCGACCCAGCTCAATATGAGAGATTAAAAGACAGCTATTGTTTGACGGAAGAAAAGATGAACTTGGCGAAAGAGGATATGTGCCTCCTTCATCCACTCCCACGTGTTAACGAAATCAGTGCGAAAATCGACAAAGACCCGAGAGCCTGCTATTTTGACCAGGCTCTGAACGGAAAATTCATGCGAATGGCTCTTATTTTAAAGCTGTTCCGTGATAATGAAGAAGAAATAAAGTCAATAAAAAGAGGAACGACAGTACATTTTAACCCAGACTATGCTTTTGGAATTAAAGGTGCTAAAATAAATATAACTAAATGCAAAAATCCAAAGTGCATTACGACAGCCGAGCAGGAACTTGATCAGATTTTCGCCAATGGAAGATGCATTTACTGTGATACAAAAGAACAGTAGGAGAAATAAAATGGAAAAAGAAAAAATAATGCAGCTCATAAAGGATTGCGGATTTGAGACAGTTGCAGAGCTGGATGTTTCTACTTTAACAGCTCTTCCGGAGGTAAGAGATATGTGTGCAGTAAACACCTGCGGAGCTTATGGTAAGAATTGGACTTGTCCTCCAGCTTGTGGTGATATTGAAGTATGTGATGCCAGAATGCATAGCTATGCTCATGGCATTTTAATCCAGACCGTTGGCGATATTGAAGACAGTTTGGACTTTGAAGGGATTGCAGATGTTGCAAAATTACATGGAGAACGTTTAATCCAGTGCGTAGATGTATTGGCGGAAGTATTAGAGGATAAGCTGATTTTAGGCGCTGGCGGATGCAGAAGATGTAAAGAATGTACCTATCCGGATGCTCCATGCAGATTCCCGGAGAAAGCTACTTCTTCCATGGAAGGCTATGGCTTATATGTTTCTGATGGTTGCAAGAAGAACGGCGTTGCATATAACTATGGACCGGAAAAAATGTGTTATTCCGGATGTATTTTATATAATTAATAAGACTGGGAGATTATACAGATGAGTTACACAATTAAAATATTACCAAAGGATATCAACGTTGAAGTAGAGCAGGGAACTTCTCTTCTTGATGTACAAATAAAAGCAGGTCTTCAGCCAGATGCTCCATGTGGTGGAGCAGGAACTTGCGGAAAATGTCTGGTAGACGTTCTTTTAGCAAATGGAACTTTTGAAACCGTAAAAGCTTGTCAGACCTTAGTTGATCAGGACATGACCATCCGTGTGAAAGAAGAAACCACCTTCCATGTTCTGGAATCTGGTACCAAGCGTTCGTTCGCTTTGAATCCAGGGATGAGTCTGGAAGAAATCAAAGCAAAGAAAGCATTGGGTGCTGCTTTCGATATTGGTACAACTTCTGTTGTGTGCTATCTTCTGGACCTGGAGACCGGAGAGGAACTTGCTCATGCTAGTATGCTGAATCCTCAGAGTCAGTTTGGTGCAGATGTAATTTCCCGTTGTGAATATGCGATTGCCAACGGTGTAGATACATTATCTACCGTTATTCATACTGCCTTAAACGAACTTCTGAACGAAGCTTGTAAAAATGCTGGAAGAGCAAAAGAAGAGATTTATATTGCATCTATCGTTGGAAATACTTGTATGCATCATTTATATTTGGGCATTAACCCTCAGTCCCTTACCGTAGTTCCTTATGAAGCTACCGTTAAGGATGAGATGGTTGTAAAACCAGAAGAAGTAGAGTTGGAAATCAACAAAGATGGTATCGTTCAGATCCTTCCAAATATCGCAGGCTTTGTTGGAGCAGATACGGTTGGATGTCTTCTTGCTACTGCTTTTGATGAAATCGAAGAAATGACCTTAATGATTGATATTGGAACCAACGGCGAAATGGTTATGGGAAATAAAGACCATATGATCGCTTGTTCTACAGCTGCAGGTCCTGCTTTCGAAGGTGCAAAAATTGAATGTGGTATGCGGGGAAAAGATGGTGCTATCG
>JAKSRL010000031.1 GCA_024403635.1 Lachnospiraceae bacterium
GCCCAATTTATCCGATTTCTTTACATAGTATACGGACAGGTCTTTAACTTCCAATGCCGGCTCGCCTTCAATCGGAGCGGAATTCTTTTTCTCGTCCGTAATCGCTGCAATCAGGCTCTTGGTATAAGGGTCCTGCGGATGTTCAAAAATATCTTCTACGCTTCCCCGCTCTACGATTTCGCCTTTATACATAACGATTGCCTTATGGCAGACTCTTCGGATAACTCGCAGGTCATGGGAAACCAGCATAATACTGGTACCACGTTTTGCATTAATGCTCTTTAACAGATCCAAAATCTGATCCTGAATATCAGCGTCCAAGGCGGTCGTCGGCTCGTCCGCAATTAAGATCTCCGGTTCGCACATTAAAGCCATGGCAATCATGACTCTTTGCTGCATACCACCAGAAAGTTCATGCGGATATTTTTTATAAGTTTCTTCTGGCTTTGGAAGCTCTACAGCTTCAAACATTTCCAGAACTCTTTTCTTTCGCTCTTCTTTGGATAATCTCTCATGATGACGATCCAGTTTCGTTCCATCCGGAGCCACGATCATCGCATCATCTTTATCTTTTAAATGAAGCAGAAGCATTTCCTCTACTTGTTTTCCAACTTTAATCAGCGGATTTAAAGAAGTCATAGGTTCCTGGAAAACAACAGAAATCTCGTCGCCTTTAATCTGTCGCAATTCCTCAAAGCTCATCGGAATCACATCTCTGCCCTGAAAATAAACATGTCCGGAATATGAAGCATGAGAAGGAAGAAGACCCATCATAGTCAAACCTAAGGTACTTTTCCCAGAACCAGATTCTCCAACGATACCTAAAATTTCGCCTCTTTCCATTTCGAAAGAAACGCCTTTTACTGCATAGCTGGTCTTCTCTGCGGTATTATATTGTACTTTTAAATCCTCTACTTTCAGTAACATAGAACAACCTTTAATCGATCTTGCTAACCCCTTCGGAAATTAAAGCGACACCTAAAACTAAAACAATAATAGCAACACCCGGGAAAATTGCGTACCATGGAGCCTGCATCAGGAAACTGCCAGCCTCATTAATCATACGTCCTAAAGAAGCATCTGGTGGCTGAACGCCCAAACCTAAATAACTTAATCCGGCCTCTGCGATTACCGCATTATTAAATCCAACGGCTGCGCTGCTTAAAATACTGATATATGCATTCGGCAAAATCTGGGAGAAAATAATTCTTCCCCGGCTGTCGCCAACTAATACTGCGCTTTGCACGAACTGCATTCCTTTTAAACGAAGCATTTCGCTTCGTGCAATTCTTGCAAAACTCGGTATAAATAAAATTCCTAAAGCTAAAATTATATTTAAGAGACCGCTTCCTAAAAAGCTTACGAAAACTAAAGCTAAAAGGAGGCTTGGGAACGCATTAATTACGTCGTTGGCTCTCATAATAACTTCATCCAGCCATCCACCAGAATAACCAGCTAAGAATCCAATAATAGTTCCTGTCACCATGCCAAAAGCAATGGTAGAAAGAGAAACTAAAAAGGTCGTTCCAGCTCCCTGCATAACGCGGCTGAAAATATCACGGCCAAAATTATCGCAGCCAAAAATATGTGCGAAACTTGGCGGTGCAAATTTCAAAGAGATATCCATCTGCGTCGTAGAATAAGGTGTCCAGAACAGACCTATGATTGCCATCAGCAAAATAAGTCCGGTTATGATAATTCCTATGATTAAGCTTGGATTGTTCTTTATTTTCATAACTTAACTCTAGGGTCTACGGCCTGATAAATCATATCTACAACAAAGTTGATCGCAATAATGAAAAATGCAATCAACAAAACGACTGCTTCAACAACTGGATAATCACGGTTCGTAATTGCAGTAATCAAAAGAGTTCCGATGCCCGGAACGGAAAATACCTTTTCTACAATAATGCTTCCGGCAACGATTTCCGCAACAATAATGCCCATGAACGTAATAACCGGAACCAGAGAATTCTTCAGAACATGTCCATAAAATACACCGTTTCTGGTATTTCCTTTTGCATAAGCAGTTCTTACATAATCTTTATGAAGTTCCGAGCGGATGGAGGTGGCAAGAAATTTTACGGTCATGGCAATTTTCGGTAAAGCAATTGCAATGGCAGGGAAAATCAAATAGCCACAAGCAGCAAAGAAATTCTCGGACGGTGGAGTATACCGCCCAATATAGAACCAATGCAACACAAGAGAAAACAGATAGGTTAGAAGCACGCCCAAGAAGAAAGATGGGATGCCCATAGTAATCTGAGTCACCGTTGTCATAGCTCCCCTACCCAGGAAAGATTTTCTCTTCGCAGAGAAAATGCCGATTGGGATAGAAAATACGATAACCATGATAAAAGAAATCAGACTAAGCAAAGCGGAGTTTCCCAGTCTGGATCCAATTAAAGAAGTTACACTGACACCAGTGTACTGGAAGGATTCGCCAAAGTTTCCGCGAACTGCATTTGCCAGCCACCAGAAATACCGTTCCAGAACCGGCCGGTTGAGACCTAACTGTTCTCTTAAGGCTTCAATTCTCTCTGGAGTTGCATCGGTTCCCAGTTTTGAAATCGCAGCATCTGCCGGTAAAACGGAAAATGCGATAAAAACGATGATAGAAATCACCAGCAACGCAATTATTAAAGTTAATATTTTCTTTAATATGTATTTCATGTATCAGTCGCACAACGGCCGCAGGCTTTGTAGCCTGCAGCCTTTGTTCATTCTTATTTGTATTTTACAACAGACATATCCTGAGCGGATACTGGATAGAACGTGTATCCTTCCAGCTGATTATTTACTGCAACCAGATTGGATGGATCCTGAACATAGATTGATGCAGCATCATCCGCAAGAATCTTCTGAAGCTGTTTGTAATACTCTACCTTCTCGTCTGGATCAATCGAAGAAATGGCTTTCTCGTAAATTTCGTCAAATTTTGGATTGTTGTAATTTGTAAAGTTTTTATTGCCAGTACTTACATTCTTAATAAACCATGTGAATGGAGCAAGCCGGCCATCAACTGCGGTTATAGTTGCGTCATAGTTTCTGTCTACATATGCTTCTGCATGCCATGTATTGAACTCTACTAAATTGATTTTTGCAGTAATTCCAACTTCTGCCAGAGATTCTACAATAATCTGAGCTGTGCTTTCATGAGGAGCATAGTTGTTAGGAACTGTAATGGTAAAGGTAAATCCGTCCGGATATCCAGCTTCTGCTAAAAGCTGTTTTGCCTTTTCTACATCATGAGTGTAGGTCTTCTCGGTGTCTGCATTGTAATACTTACTTGCACCAGGAATCATATTCGTTCCAATGATATGAGACTTTCCGCCAAATACCATATCGTTAATCAGGTCGCGGTCTACAGCGTAATAAATGGCCTGACGAACTTTTACATTATCAAAAGGCGCTCTCGCATTGTTCAGGAACATACCCTGTACATAGTTTACATTGCCTTCCAGAATGTTAAAGTTATCGCCTACAGTCATTGCCTGATCTGCAGTCAGATACTGGTAGATATCTAAAGTACCGGAATTCAACTGCATAACTGCCATATCGGTATCTGCAACGACCTTAAAGGTTACTTTATCCAGATATGGCTGGCCTGGTTTCCAATAATTTTCATTCTTTACAACAACCAGCTTATCGCCAGGAGTATAAGAATCATATTTAAATGGGCCAGTACCGATTGGATTGCTGTTAACGTTTGCATCATTTGCCTCTGGCAGGATTGCACAGGTTAATTCATAAATAAATTCCGTATTCGGCTTCGCAAGATGAATGATGACGGTCTTTTCGTCTACAATTTCTGTATCTTTATAGTCAGAAAAAGCGGACCCCTCTCCCTGGATGCCCGCATAACGATCGATTGAGTACTTAACATCTTCTACAGTTACCGGTGTTCCATCACAGAATAAGATACCATCCCTTAAAGTAAAGGAAATGCTCATCGCATCTTCTGCCACGGTATATTCACTGGCAACTGCTGGTTCGATATCGCCGGTAGAAGTAGCTTTTACCAAGCCTTCGAACATGTTAAACAAAACCTCTCTGGTTCCTGCGTATGCTGCATTGTGCGGGTCAAGACTGTCGAGTTCTTGTGAAATGCCTACAACTACAGAATTGGAAGCTTTCCCATCTGTGCTTGTGCCTGAGCCCTGGCCACTCGGATTATTTCCGCCGCCGCAAGCTACCAGTACACCTACTGTGACAAGTGCAATTAAACTGCAAAGAATCATTTTAATCTTTTTCATTTAATCCCTTCTTTCTGCATGTAGCATTTTATTCAGTTTTCAAATTCATTACAGAACTACTTCTATAATGTCTCGTGATTATACTCCATATGGAAAAAAATTACAACTTTTTCTCTCTGGAGCCTGGATTTTAGGAAAATCTTAATGCGGAATTGTGGAAACTCCGTGAAGTTAGGTGATTCTTATTACAGCCCTGCGGATTTCGCCCGCAAGGCTGTATCATCAAATATTCTGTTGATCTTGCATCATTTGCCCGGATTCTTTTCTCCGTCAGCGTCGGTCATCATGCTTAATCATACATACGTTTTTTAAGTACCAGTGCAAGAATGCCGGCAAATAAAGAGGTGATCATTATTACAAGTGTCAATTCAAGGTGACTTGTATCACCGGTATTCGGGCTGTCTTTTACCACCTGGAATTCCGTAGAAGCACTTCCGTCACTGGAAACAATGGTAAGACTATGTTTTCCTACACTTAAGGTTCCGATGAATTTTTTATTAAAGGTTACTTCTGTAGATCCGGATTCTGCTTTATAGAATTCCGTTCCAACGGTCTTCCCGTCCACTTCCACCCGGACAAACTTGCTGTAATCCGCATTGGATGCGAAAAGGGCGGAATCCGCTGTTGTAAGGATCTTCTGGTTTGCACCTTTTATTATCTTATATTCCACAATCAGAGGAAGAACTTCAAGGGACAATTCCGGTTCATTGGTTATATCAACTACTGCGCCGCTCTTCAGAACAACCTGCTTCAGGATGAAACTGTAGTCTCCAGCCTCCTTTGTCTTAAGGGTATAGGCTGTGCCGGCAAATTTTACATCTTCCTGAAGGTTTCCGTTGATTGTCAGATCACCTATGCATTCTTTAATCACGTTGCTGATATCCGGTGTGATATTTTCTGCCTTAATAACTATGGAATCTCCAGCCGTAACCTCTTTTGCAGGATTTCCGGACTTATCGTAAGCTGCCAGTTCTGCCTCAATTATCTTATGAATTACCGCATCTGCAACTACATTTCCTTTTTCATCACGAACGGTTTCTTCATAGGTAATGTTTACGTCAACGTCCGGCATTTCTGCTGTAATACTGTATTCGTATGGGTTGTTGTCTTCATCTGCTGCCGGAAGATCTTCAAAAGTATAACCGAAATCGGTTGCGCTTACCGGGCTGCCGATTGCCTCGCCGCCACGCATTAACTGCACCAGTGGCTGGTCATCGGTACGGAATTCATCTGCTTCCCAATCTACCGTTCCTCTTACTCTGACAAGAGCGGTGTAGGTCACGGTAAATCCGGTTTCCACATCTCCGGTGATTTCCATGGAATAGCCATCTACTTCTTCAGCTTCCAGGCTGATCTCCAGCAGGCCTTCCTCCCCGTAAAGAGGAACATTCATAAACTTGTTTGTCCATGTGTCTTTCGTCAGAGCATCTTCCCTGAGTACTTCTTCATCGCCCTTTAAAGTGATATCCACTTTTTCCGGACGAAGCGTGCCTGCCAGGTCACCATCTACCCAAACAGCTTCCACATCCACATTACTCGTAACCATCGCAAACGTGTTCGTCAGTTCAGGAGCTTTATCTGCGCTTGCAGAAAGCTGTCCTCCTTCATCGGTTACGGTTACGGTTACCTCATAGCTGTTCTCATCAAACATCCATCCGGCAAAATCACCTAAGCTTTCTGCTACTTGATACTTGTACTGACCCGGAGTTGTGAACATCAGGCGGTTGAATTGAATTTCGCCTGCTCCGATAATATTTTCCGAATCAAGCAGCCATCCGTTTTCGTCTGTCAGCTGGAAGAAGAATTCCTGTTCCGGAACTTCTACTCCGAAACTTTCCAGCTCATTTACGATTTTTTTCGATGCCTGTATGGATAATGTACCGGCAACCGCTTCGTATGTATTGATGAAAGTCAGTACTTCTTCATCCCCAAGGTCTACTTGTGCTACCGGAACACCGTCGATATAAAGAACCTGTAAATCAACTTCTTTTACAGCATCGTCATACTGCCAGTATGGTTTCCGGTTATTCAGATCCTGACAGATCGTTACGGTATATGCTTTGCCAGGTTCCGGCATGTCTTCTATCAGGAAGGTTCCTTCAAAGTCATTCTCTTTGTCAAGCTTCAGCAGGATTGGATTCGCAATATCCTCCGGGAATGTCAGAACAAAATTGAAACTGTCACTTTCCACCGCCGGATTTGCATTTTCCAGATTCAGTTTGACCGGAATCTCAACCGGGATTTTCTCCGTGGTTGGAATAATCAATCCGTCTGCAATCACATTTCCTGTAGCATCGTCGCGCTGAATCTGTGTTGGAACAACAACGCAGTTCGGCACATCATAGGATATTTCTATACTATAGCTGTATGGATTTCCTTCTTTATCAGCAATCGGAAGCTCGTCAAAGGAATACTTCCAGTCTTTTGTCTCTGTTTCACTGCCATACGGTTCACCATTACAAAGCAGCGTTACTTTCGGCTGATTCTGAGCCTTACGCTCCTCGTTCTGCCAATCTACAGTACCGCTAACGGATATTGTACGGGTGTATATAATATTAAATCCGTCTCCTCCATCAATCGCATCTTCATTCCATGGCCAAGGATTTTCTTCTACACTTTCTATATATCCTTCCAGTGCCTGCGGTATGACTTCATAAGTATATCTCGTTTTCCGGTCTTCCTTGAACAACGGGAAATCCGTAAGTGGTTCAAAATAATAGATACCACACTCATCATCCCATTTCTGCACGGAAGTGGTCAGTTTCACTTCCTCTCCGTCACGAAGGACTGTGACCCTAGGATTCATTCCACTATGGTCAATTTCCAAATCTCCTTCGTTCCAGATAATCTGTCCATTGATTCTTTGATATGGTTCAAGCCCGGACTTCAATTTGAAACCAAAGGTCAGGGTAACCCTTGGGATCCAATCCGGACCGTCCATAGTTTTTGTTCGCACATCCCATTGGACTACGTCATATTGAGAAAAAATGTACGGATCCGACGTTATAGCAACAGGATTTCCAAATACGCCCCTTCCGGATTTTTCGCTATATCCTCCTGTTGAAACTGTTGCGGTCCATCCATTATCCTCGGTAAGGTCAAAAAGGATTTCCTCACTATAATCTTCCGATTCAATTACATGAAGCGTCATTCCCTCCGGACGGTATCCTGATTCATTCTCAAAATCGTCCCAATTAATCTTCACCGTTAACTCTGTCATCGGAGTGTATTTACAATTATCACTCAATGATTGGTAGTTAATTTCCGGCAAAATAAAACTGTGGACTAATTCCTGATTATCCTCTCCATACCTGCGGACTTTCGCATAAAGCTTTCCATCCTCCGTAACCTTAAGGTTTTCCGAAGAGATTTTCTCTGTAACAACTGTTCCGCCGGAGAACGTTTTGGCAATATGAGAGATTTCTTTCGTCTGAATCTCCTCAAGGGCCTGAGATCGCATCCCCCAAGCATCCCTACCGTCATTCCATGTAATCGGTATCTCATACCAATAAGTATCTTCTGTATTCTTCATATGAAGCCAAAACGCTGCATCAGTATAATTAGAAAGCGTATAGGCTCCATTCTCGTTAAACTCTGCAAAACCTTTCAGATAATAATTGATCGGCTGATAGTTCTTATCATACGCCGGTGCCATGATAACCAATTCATAATATGGTTTACTCGCAGTTCCCAGCTTTTTGATTTCTTTCAGGCCGAATCTACAATCTCCAGCGTAATGGATAACCTGGTTTAATTCGTCAGTATGTGCACTGTCCCGATATCCAAGAGTCGGCATAGCGAAATTATCCAGGAAATCCTGCGGATCTGTGCTTAAAGGATGTTCCGGATTCTCCTTGTCCTCGTCAAAATAAACACCGATTTTTACCTCTTTTAACTCGCCATCCTCAATCTTATGCACGTTATAGTAGTCGATTCGTTTCTCTGTCAAAAGGTTAAGAAGTTCTGTAGCCGACGGTTCTTCTAAATATGTTTTGTTCCATTCTACTGCGTAAGTCGGGTCATCTTTATAGGTCAAACGAACCGTTTTTATATCATAGGCAGCATATTTGCCAAAATCCAGAAGGTAGGACTGGGAGCTGCTCTGCCATTTCATGTTATAACAGGTAAGTTCGTAATCATTTTCAAGTACTACTGACACATCTACCGGTAATTCTTCCACGGTTTTATAACCGGAAGCAATGCCACCCAAATCGATTTTATACTGCTTTACAGGCACTTTGTTAGAATCGATTACGGCCTGTACCTGTTTATTCTGAGGAAAATCAAACTGCCACCATCCGATTCGTTTGTTTCCTGTTGCATCCGAAGTATTAAGATTTACATCTTGGAAATTAGCGCAATATAGTGGGGCAGCTGTTGGAAACCGCCAGTGTGAGCCTGATCTAAACAGATATCTCCAGCATCCTATTGGACCACCGCCGAAAAGAGCCGTAACGACACCATCAATGTCGGTCAGGTTTGTTGATATGCACATCGGGGCGTATACACGCTCCGGCGCCTTATCCGTTCCATAAGTGTTTTTCTGGCCTTCATTTTGAAAAGAATCCTTCTGTTCGAAATACTCCTGGTTAAAATTCTTGCTATCCGCTAATATTTTCTCAAGACGCTCCCTTTTCGTTTTAAAATATGGCCAGTCATCAACAAAATAATTGACCTCATAAGGTGTGATTTCATTCAGGCTGCTTTCTCCTAAACCATCATGGAGCAGAATGACCTTTCCGCGCACCTCTCCCAGGGTCGGAACAATTTCGCCAGTCCGGTAATATACAATATGACTGTAACGACCTTTGGTTGGATTTCCGTGATAATACTCATCCAGAAGATCCAAAACTAACTGGTGTATTTCATCTTTATCACGCTCCCTAGAAAGTGTAATAACCACAACCTCACTTGGGTTGGAGGTTACAAATTCATCAGCCCATTTCAAAACATGATCCAAAGTGAGCTTTGTATTTCCATGTGTCGTCGTGTAGCAATCTGCATAAACCGCTGCATCCCCATGGCATACAACCATTTTGTATGGATCGCTTCTATCATCACCCGATTTATCTGACCGTCTCAAACGAATATCCAGAACCCGAATGCCGCCATGCATCTGGCTGTTAAGATCCCCTGCATTTGTGACGGTTTGTGCCTGGGTGGACATTGTTGCACGGACGCCCCAGGTACCGCTGTCATGTGTGGCAGGCAGGTTGATCTGTGAGATCTGCATAGTATCCGGAAGATACTTCATCCAGTTTTGCCGGTTAGTAGACAAATCATCCGGATTATAGCCATCCGCCTTCGTTGTTACTGCCGGAATAAATACCAGGCCTATCAGCAATGCTACCCCTAATAGGCAAAAAAGTAGCCTCCGGATTATCCTATCCCTTTTAGCTTCCCTTACTCTGTTATCCAAGTCATTCATAATACGCTTTTCCCTCTTTTCTCTTGTAAAAGTTTGTACATACTACACTCTTTTTTGAGACTCACCCTATAATTTATAAATATACCACCAAAAATACCACGTGTAAATTAATATAATAATATAATATATAAGAAGATATTGTTCTACCGTAACACTTTTTGGGTGTAACTTTTATCCCTTTTCCGTGAAAAAATTTTTACATATATATTGCATTCGTGTTATACTTAAAAAAATTTTTTTGAACATTTTTGGGAGGTATTATCATGAGCAATACTTATTTAGAACAGGCAAGAGAACTGCCTATATATGATGAGTGCGATGTTCTGGTAGTCGGTGGTGGTGCAGCAGGACATTCTGCAGCCATTGCCGCAGCTCGTGCTGGCAACAAAAACATTATTCTTATGGAACGTTACGGCTACTGCGGTGGCGATGTAACTGGCGGTTATGTAATTATGGTTCCAAACCTTTCCTGGTATAACAAACAGTTCGTACGCGGTCTTCAGGAAGAATGGTTCCAGCGTCTGAAAAAAATCCCAAACGCTGTTAGAGGTCCAGAAGGGGAAGAATTAGGAAGCACAGATCCTCTGCTGATCAATTCCTGGAGTGCAATCCATGATTGCGTAAGCCGTGGTGGTTTCGAAGGTTGCAAACCTAGCTGCCTGGTTCGTGCCGTATACTATGAGCCAAACCAATTAAAGATTGAAATGGATAAAATGCTTCTGGAGCATAAAGATTCCATTAAAGTTATTTACCATTCCTGGGGTGTACGTCCAATCGTAGAAAACGATGTAATTAACGGCGTTATCTTCGAAAGCAAAGAAGGTCGTCAGGTTATTAAAGCCAAAGTCGTTATTGATGCAACTGGTGATGGTGACATCTTCAGCCAGACGGGTGCTCCTTTCGCATCTCTTGCAGACGCGGAAACCAGAAGCAGCACTACCGCTCTTGTATGGAGAATCGGTGGCGTAAACTATGATCTTTTTGATGAGTGGAAACGTGTTCATCCAGAGCAGATGGCAGCTTTAAGAGAATGTCTGTCAAAGAAAGCTGGATTCCGCAGCATGGTTCTTCCATCAAATCAGAACGACATTGTATGGGTTAACAACTGGCATGCAGACAGAGACTGCTCCAATGTTGCAGATATTACTTTCACAGAGATGCAGACCCGTGATACGATGAGAGACGTTCTCGAATACTTAAGAGCTACGATTCCTGTAGCTTTCCGTGATGCTTATATTTATGATATCGCTCCACAGTTAGGTGCTAGATGCAGCCGAAGACTCAAAGGCGAATATATTATGACAATGAAAGATTTCGCTCTCGGTCTGAAACACGAAGACGTTATCGCTTGGCATTCCACAATCTGCCAGCTGAATGACTGCGGCCCAGTAGAAATTCCTTACAGAGCTATTCTTCCACAGAAGACAGAAAACATGCTCTGCCCAGGACGTCATATT
Source organism: Lachnospiraceae bacterium (assembly GCA_024403635.1). GTDB lineage: Bacteria > Bacillota > Clostridia > Lachnospirales > Lachnospiraceae > RGIG5612. Next base: position 11,142 of record JAKSRL010000031.1, read on the forward strand.
TCCGCAGATGATGTTGCAATTGACTGGCTGACACTGATTCCTCAGTGTGTAGGTACTGGTCAGGCTGCCGGCATTGCAGCAGCAGTTGCTATCGCGGACGGAACCACAACCCACGACGTAGACATCAAGAAGGTTCAGGACATCTTAGTTTCTCAGGATGTTCCGCTTCCACGCCGTGACGATGTTGACCCATCCTACACAGAGCTTTGCGAAGAGCATGAATATGGTCTTTACACAGCAATGGCTAAGAAGGCAAAGGCTGAAGCTGATATCTCCAGCTTCCGTCAGTGGTAATTTAAACCAAACCATAAAATTAAGGGCTTCGCATTAAGCGAAGCCCTTTTTATTTTGCTTTTTTCTGGATATCAAAAATTATTAATATAATCCTTTTTTCATGTCCCACAGGTTTACAAAGGTTTTGATTTTGATTTTTTCTGGTTCTGGATATTCTACGCCAAAAGTTTCTACCGTTACGCTTTTCATTAACTGTACTTCCATCGGACGGTCTCTTCCATCCGTACGAACACTGGCGATTTTGTCAACTACATCCATTCCTTCAATTACTTTTCCGAATGCAGCATATTTTCCATCCAAAGAAGGAGCATCCTGATGCATAATGAAGAACTGAGATCCAGCAGAATCTGGTAAAGCAGCTCGCGCCATAGAAAGGACACCTCTCGTATGAGACAAGTCGTTTTGGAAACCGTTATCTGAAAATTCTCCTTTAATGTTATAACGAGGGCCCCCATCGCCTTTTCCTTTTGGGTCTCCGCCCTGAATCATAAAACCTTCAATTACTCTATGAAAAACAAGATAATCATAAAATTCCTTTTGGATCAGATAAATAAAATTATTAACGGTGTTTGGTGCGATTTCCGGATATAATTCCGCTTTGATAATTCCACCATCTTCCATTTCAATTGTAACGATTGGATTCTGTGCCATAGTAAAAAATTCCTTCCTCTATTTTCTCATGAGAAATTGTACAGAAAAGAAAACTTGACAAATTTCTTTTTGTTCACAAATTCTTCACATTTAGAACATTTTTTGTTCACTATCTGACATTATTATACACACATAAGAGAAAAAAACCAAATGAATTTCTCACCTCCCTTTTTTATTATACATTTAAAAAACAAGTTTGAAACAGCGCTTTCCCCGAAGCGCTGTTTTGTTATCCATAAGTTCTCAACGAGTGCGCAGCACGAGTTGTTCTATCATAAACTCTTATACCACTCTTCCAATCTCTCTTTCACCTTTTTGTAATAGGTCTTCCCCACTGGCAGTTCTTCGCCATTTACCAGTACCAAAGACATTCTGCTGACTTTCTTTATTTTATTTGCGGACACTAAAAAAGAACGGTGAACCCGGAAAAAGCCCAAATCCCATAACCGTTCTTCCATCTCTTCCAATGCAGCATAAGTCTCAACCGTTTCCTCGTCCAAATGTATTGCCGCAATCCTTCCGAATATTTCTATGTAGTTAATCTTTTCAATTTCTAAAACATGAAGTTCGCCCCATGACCGTACCAGCATCTTCACAGGCACATATTCCCGGTTTCCCCGAAGGATCTCTGTCAAAAAGAGCCGATAATACAATAATGATGCTTCTTTTTCTATGATCTCAGTCCGGGAGGTGAATTCGAAAGCATCATCGATACGTTTATTGTTTTCACTAAAACAAAAAACGATATTGTGCATAAATATTCCTTTGGAAATCCGTTGTTTTTCGTTGCTATATTTATGCGATTATTGTATAAGAAAAAAACGGATTGTTCCTTAATATGGAACAATCCGTTCGGAATACGATTCAATCGTTTTTCATATTTTTTTCTTTAGTTTTTCTTTACGCCGATTTCAACCTTTTCGCCATTGATATCCCATTCCTTAGAAATACCATCTATCTGGCCAGTTACAACGTCGCTTGCCATAACATCGGTCAGCATCAGGTCTTTCTTACGATTAACGATATCTTCTACTTTTGCGTTGTTATTGATATAGATGGTAATCATGTCCATAACTTCGAAATCAGCTTCTTTTCTCATGGTCTGGATTTTGCTAACCAGCTCACGGATGAAACCTTCTTCAATCAGATCCTCGGTTAAGTTCAGGTCAAGAACTACTGTAATACCGAAATCACTCATGGACTCGAAGCCTTCCACCTGAGCAGTTTCAATCAACAGATCATCTTTTGCCAGCTCTACTTCTCCACCAGATAATGCTAACTTCAAGCAGCCGGTTGCATTAATTTCATCCATTGCTGCATTTCCATCTACTGCTGCCAGAGCATTACGGATTTCACCAACTTGTTTACCGAATTTCGGTCCAACCGTCTTCAACTGTGGTTTGAAGGAATAAGACGAGAAGTCTCTTACATCATCTTTCATCTCAACCTTCTTAACATTCAACTCGTCGGCAACGATTTCCGTAAAGTAGGAACTCATTTCCCATGGAGCCTTAATGTACATGTTTGCTAATGGCTGACGGTTCTTCATAGAAGAATTATTTCTGCAAGCACGTCCCATAACTACAACATCCAGGACATGATCCATGTTCTCTTCTAATTCTTTATCGATAAGGCTTTCATCCGCTACTGGATAATCGCAAAGGTGGATACTTTCCGGAGCATCCGCAAAATCACGACGAACCAGATTCTGGTAAATATCTTCTGTCATAAATGGAACAAACGGAGCTGCTACTTTGCAAAGAGTTACCAGACAAGTATATAAAGTCATATAAGCATTAATCTTATCCTGCTCCATTCCCTTCGCCCAGAAACGGTCACGGCAACGACGAACATACCAATTACTTAAATCATCAATAAAAGCCTGCAGAGCTTTGCCGGATTCCGGAATCTTATAATTTGTCATATCGTCATCAACTTCCTTAATCAAGGAGTTCAATTTTGACAGAATCCATTTATCCATTACCGGTAATTTCTCCGGCTCTAATTTATAGTCTTTTGCATTGAAGCTATCAATGTTTGCATACAGTACAAAGAACGCATAGGTATTCCATAAGGTTCCCATGAACTTACGCTGTCCTTCTACAACGGCATCCCCGTGGAATCGGCTTGGCAGCCATGGAGCGGAGTTTGTATAGAAATACCAACGGATTGCATCCGAACCATATTGTCCCAGAGCTTCCATAGGATCCACAGCATTACCTTTGGACTTACTCATCTTCTGGCCGTCTTTATCCTGAACGTGGCCTAAAACGATAACGTTCTTATATGGAGACTGGTTAAATACCAGGGTGGAAATTGCCATCAGGGAATAGAACCAACCTCTGGTCTGGTCAACTGCCTCCGAAATAAAGTCTGCAGGGAAGTGAGCCTTAAACAGTTCCTGATTCTCAAACGGATAATGGTACTGAGCAAAAGGCATAGAACCGGAATCATACCAGCAGTCAATAACTTCTGGCACACGGTGCATTTCTTTTCCACAGATTGGACACTTAATGGTTACTTCATCGATGAACGGGCGGTGAAGTTCGATATTCTCTGGACAGTTGTCCGACATTTCCTTTAATTCTGCAATGCTGCCGATGGAGTGCTGATGTCCACATTCACATTCCCAGATATTAAGAGGAGTTCCCCAATAACGGTTACGGCTGACAGCCCAATCCTGAACATTCTCCAGCCAATCGCCGAAGCGTCCTTTACCAATGCTTTCCGGAATCCAGTTAACGGTATTGTTGTTGCGAATCAGGTCGTCACGAACGGCAGTCATCTTGATGTACCAGCTCTCTCTAGCATAGTAGATCAAAGGAGTATCGCATCTCCAACAGAATGGATAGCTATGCTCAAAAGCAGGAGCTGAGAATAATACGCCGCGCTCTCTTAAATCCTGAAGGATTAATGGATCTGCGTCTTTTACAAAGGTGCCTTCCCAAGGAGTTTCCTTTGTCATACATCCCTTAGAATCAACAAACTGTATGAATGGTAATTCATAATTTCTTCCGATACGGGAGTCATCTTCACCGAATGCAGGAGCGATATGAACGATACCAGTACCATCCGTTAAGGTTACATAACCATCACAAGTTACATAATGGAGTTTTCCTTTTATGCCACTATAGTCAACGTTCGGGAACAGTGGATGGTATTCTTTGTGCTCTAATTCTTTTCCTTTATATTTCTTAATTACTACATAGTCAGACTCTAAAACAGTATCCAGTAAAGCTTCTGCCATGTAATAGAATTCGTCGCCCTTCTGAACTTTTACGTAAGTCTCATCTGGATTTACGCAAAGAGCGGTGTTGGATGGTAAGGTCCATGGAGTTGTGGTCCATGCTAAGAAGTAAGCATTTTCGCCTGCCGCTTTGAATTTTACGATAGCGGAACGTTCCTTTACGTCTTTATAGCCCTGAGCTACTTCATGGCTGGAAAGAGGGGTTCCACAACGTGGGCAGTAAGGAACTACCTTGTAGCCTTTGTATAAAAGTCCTTTGTCCCAAATCTGCTTTAATGACCACCATACAGATTCAATATAATCGTTTTCGTAAGTAACATATGGATTCTCCATATCAGCCCAAAAGCCAACGGTAGAAGAAAAGTCTTCCCACATGCCCTTATACTTCCAAACGCTTTCTTTACATTTCTCAATGAAAGGAGCCAGACCGTATTCTTCAATCTGCTCTTTTCCGTCCAGGCCTAAAAGTTTTTCGACTTCGATTTCTACCGGAAGACCATGAGTATCCCAGCCCGCCTTTCTAGGAACTTCGTAGCCCTTCATGGTCCAGAAACGTGGAACCAAGTCTTTAATAACACGGGTTAAAACGTGTCCAATATGAGGCTTTCCGTTCGCTGTTGGAGGTCCATCATAGAACATGTACTGAGGCTTTCCTTCGTTCTCTTCCATGCTCTTCTCGAAGATGCGGTTCTCTTTCCAGAACTGCTCAACCTTTTTTTCTCTTGTTACAAAATCCAAATTTGAATTAACTTTTTCGTACACTTTCGTTTCCTCCTTTTTCTCACAGGCTTTCTCGTCACCTGTAAGCGTGTCCGTTTTTATATTGACCCGTCTTGCGGGTTTTTCACTATCGATTCAGGCTGTGCGCTTTATCCAGAAGCTGCTGCTTGGTCTGGTAAAGCTTATCAGAAAGATCGATGTGAGCGCGGTGAGGATTGGTAAGTCTCTTGGACTCATCCCAAAGAGTATCGAGTTCAGCCTGGAACTTATCATGAAGTTCCATAACAGAAGGAGAGTGGTAAATGCACTGTCCGTTACTGAACACCTGGATCATCATCTCTT
>JAKSRL010000032.1 GCA_024403635.1 Lachnospiraceae bacterium
GTATCGTAACGGTCCAATCCGCCGATAATATTTAATAGGGTCGTTTTTCCAGATCCGGAAGGTCCTAAAATCGCAACAAACTCGTTGTCACGCAAATTCAGGCTTACATCATCCAGAGCTTTTTGAATCAACTCTCCGGTCTTATATTCTTTTTTAATATTTCTAATTTGCAGCATAAATCTTTGCCCTTTTACCTTTTATTTCATTGTTTCTGTAAAAGTCCGTAGATTAGTCGTCATTAAATCAATATAAGTTACGCCAGCATCCATTTCCGCCTGCGTTACGTTGTGGCAGGAATGAATCATGGCGGTATTTCCTCCGATAGAGTCTGCAATTACATCCGCAATCTGATGATTAGAAAACTCTATATAGTAGATGGTGCTTACGCCTAATCCTTTTGCATCATCAATCAAGCGGGTAATCGTTGCAGCGCTAGGTTCACTTCCCTCATAGCAGCCAGGGAAGGCGGCTTCATAAGAAAGCCCATATTCTTTTGCAAAATATGCAAACGGAAAACGGTCGCCGAAAAATATAGTTTTATTCTCCACGGTATCGAAAAATTGATGGAAGGCTTCGTCCAACTGAAGGATTTCTTTCACGTAAGCCTCACCATTCTGACGGAACGCATCCGAAATCGAAACATCGGACTCGATTCCGGCATTTAACTGTTTTTCATCGCAGATGGTGCAGAGTTCCTTCTGAATAGCGGTTACCATCTTGGCAGCATTTACCGGAGAGGTCCAAATATGTTCGTCGTATTCGATTTCCTCTTCCTGTTCGTGATCGTGCTCATGTTCATGTTCCTCACCTGTTTGATCTTCCTCCAGGAGTTCTGCATAATCCATCAGCTTTAAGGTGCGAACCGGCTCGTCCATGGAATCTAAGATTTCTTCGACCCATTCGTCATTTTCTCCACCGATATAGAGAAAAAGATCACAGTCCTGAATCTTTATGATATCTTGTGGCGTAGGTTCGTAAGAGTGGCTCTCCATTCCTGGGGAAAGCAGCATATGAATTTTCCCATTAATGTACTCCGTTCCCTCTCCGAACACAGCTTTGGAAAAGTCATAGAGCGGAAAATTCGTGGTTACCACAGAGATGACATCGTTTTTTTCTTCCGGTTTTGGCCGGGTACATCCAGACAGCAAACAGAGTACGACTGTTGCCATAAGTAACGCTATGATTTTTTCTATTTTATTCTTTTTCATTTGTTCTCCGCAATCTCTTCGGTCATCTGCTTCCGGCTTATTATACGGTCATAATTTGTCCATATTATGACTAAATAATTATATTATCACAATATTCCTCTTTTATTTTATTTTATTATTATTTTCTTAATTATTTCTTCATTTTCTGTACACAAAGCCAACACATTATATAGTGACAATACAAATTGTTTGTGGTATCCTACTTGGTAGTTTTGCAATAAAAAAATTATAATAAATAGGAAACAAAATAGAAAGTTTACCAAGGAGAAAAAAATGAAGGTTATTTTACAAGATGGTACTGTTCAGGAATGTTCATTTGAGGAAGAAGTTGGACGCGAAGCTCTCCGACATACTACATCCCATGTCATGGCTCAGGCCATCAAAAGGCTCTACCCTACTACAAAATGTGCCATCGGTCCTGCAATAGAAGATGGTTTCTATTATGATTTTGAATTTGATTTTGACTTCACCGAAGAAAATCTGGCTGAAATCGAAACAGAAATGAAAAAAATCATCAAAGAGAACTTGAAACTCACCCACTTCACTATGGAGCGGGAAGAAGCTTTAAAAACCATGTCGGAAAAGAAGGAAGACTACAAGGTTCAGCTGATCAACGATCTTCCAGAAGACGCTGTTCTTTCCTTCTATCAGCAAGGCGAATACTTAGAGCTTTGTGCAGGTCCTCATGTAACCTATACAAGCGCAATTAAGGCTTTTAAGCTTCTTTCTGTAGCCGGTGCTTATTGGCGTGGAAATGAAAAAAATAAAATGCTCACCCGTATTTACGGAACCTCTTTTCCGAACAAGGAAATGTTAGATGAGTACCTGTATAAGATTGAAGAAGCTAAGAAGAGAGACCATAGAAAATTAGGAAAAGAATTAGGTCTGTTTACTCTGCTGGATGAAGGTCCTGGCTTCCCATTCTTCCTTCCAAAAGGAATGACTTTAAAGAATCTCTTATTAGATTACTGGCGTCATATTCACCAGCGTGATGGTTATGTAGAAATCTCTACTCCAATTATGCTGGACAGAAAGCTTTGGGAAACTTCCGGTCACTGGGATCACTACCGTGAGAATATGTACACCACAGTAATCGATGAAGAAGATTTCGCAATCAAGCCTATGAACTGCCCTGGTGGTATGCTGGTTTATAAATTAGAGCCACATTCTTACAGAGACCTTCCTCTGAGAATCGGTGAGATTGGTTTAGTTCATAGACATGAAAAATCCGGACAGCTCCATGGTCTTATGAGAGTTCGTTGCTTTAACCAGGACGATGCTCATATCTTTATGACACCAGAGCAGATTCCTTACGAAATTAAAGGCGTAGTGAAACTGATTGATGAAGTATATTCAAAATTCGGTTTTAAATATCACGTAGAACTTTCCACCCGTCCAGAAGACTCTATGGGGTCTGACGAAGATTGGGAAATGGCTACAAACGGCCTGAAAAACGCATTAGACGATTTAGGTCTGGCATATGTGATTAACGAAGGCGACGGCGCTTTCTACGGACCAAAGATTGACTTCCATCTGGAAGATTCTCTTGGCCGTACCTGGCAGTGTGGAACGATTCAGTTAGACTTCCAGCTTCCACAGCGTTTTGAGGCAGAATATATCGGACAGGACGGCTTAGCTCATAGACCGATAATGATTCATCGTGTGTGCTTCGGCTCCATCGAGCGTTTCATCGGCATCTTAACCGAACACTTTGCCGGCAAGTTCCCATTCTGGCTCAGTCCAGTACAGATTAAGATTCTTCCGATTTCCGAGAAGTACACCGGCTATGCAGAAGAAGTTGAAGCGAAACTGAAGAAATTTGGCTATCGTACCGAGGTTGATGAACGTGCTGAAAAGATTGGCTATAAGATCAGAGCAGCTAGAAACGAGCGTGTTCCATACATCTTAGTTGTTGGTGAGCAGGAAGAAAATGCTGGTACCGTTTCCGTTCGTCGTCGTGACGATGGTGAAAACCAGGATCTTGGTGTAATGGCTATCGACAAGTTAGTTGAAGTTTTAGAAAAAGAAGAAAAAGCATATTAATCTACTACAAAAATCATCTTAGGGGTTTACAAAGGAATGTCTAAAAAAAAGGCAATTAAATTTTTTACGCATTTCAAGAATTACAGTTTAAGGCAAATAATAAGCGCGGCAATATTCCCCGCTGCGCTTATTTATTTTGAAATTCTCTTTCGGAACGTATCGGTAAAAGAATCGCCAACCGGAATCTGGTGGCTGTCCATGATTTTTGCTTCTCTTGCCGGAGGCTGTCTCATGGACATGCTTTGTACCATTTTTAAAAGTGAAAAATTAAACAATTGGTTTGCCGCCGTTCTTCTTGAGGCAACCAGTGTTGTTTTCATGATTATTCATTTTGTCGGATTGGAATTTAACATTTACATCGGTCCACAATCCGTTATTGGTGGTGCCAACGGCGTCGCAACTGAGGCTGGCGATTATATTATGGCCATTGTCGTAGGAAACTGGCCAACCATCCTTTTATTCCAAGTTCCTATTATTATTTATGTTCTTTGTCTTGCTATTTTCAAACTCCCAAGTTTTAAACGTTTTAAAGGTCTGGGTTATATCCAACTTCTTATCATTACTGCAATTTTTGAATGTGCTGCCGGAATTCCATTATGTAATATGTCCCCATCCTGGGAATTACTCACCAGTGAATTCAACTTTGATACTGCCGTAAAATACTTTGATTTGCAGACTGCTACCAAGTTAGATTCCATTTACAGTATCTGTGGCAACCCATTTAAGACTTCTTATATTATTGAGCAGGAACCTCCGGTATTGGAACATCCGAAAGAATACAATGTTATGGATATTGATTTCGACCGTCTTGTAGATGAATGTACGGATCCGGATATCAAGAAAATTCACGACTATGTTCATAGTCTTACTCCTAGTAAAAAGAACGAATATACGGGTATTTTCAAAGGCAAGAACTTAATTCAGCTGACAGCGGAATCTTTCACGCCATACCTTTTGGACGAAGATTTGATGCCAGTTCTCTACCGCCTTGTTAATAACGGCTTTGTTTTTTTTTATTTTTATCAGACTTTATGGAATGGTTCTACTACAACTGGTGAATTCCAGATTATGACCAGTATGCTTCCTTCCAATGGCTTCTACTCCATGATGAAAACGGTAGGTAACAACATGTATCTGACTCTGGGAAATCAGTTTCTCCGGAAAGGATATATGAGCATTGCTTACCATAACGGTACTCATACCTATTTCAACCGAAACCTGACCCATTGTAATTTAGGTTACAGCAAATTTGTGGCAAACGGCACCGGTATGACCGGTCTTTCCGGCACCAGAGCTTGGCCTCAGAGCGATTTGGAAATGATGGAATATGCAATTCCTCGATTCATCAGTCATAGCCCGTTCAACATCTACTTTATGACTTTGAGTGGCCATTCCAAATATGACTCTACCAACTTTATCGTAAATAAAAACATTGAGGAAGTAAAAGCCTGGGCGGAAGAAAAAGGTTATGACTTCACGAACACCGTTTTAAGTTATTATGCAGCGAACCTCGAATATGAGAAAGCCATGGAATACCTGCTGGAGTGTTTGGAGGAGGAAGGAATTCTTGAAAATACCGTTATCGTAATGACGGGGGATCATTATCCATACAGCCTTTCCGATGATTATGTAATTGATGAAACCGGTCATGTTGATTATTTTGACGTTGAAACAAATCTGATTAACCTGTTTGGATTTCAGCCAGAAAACGGACCAGATTATTCTCATAACAGTTTAGTTATCTGGACACCAGAAATGGAAGGCGAAAACAGCGTCGTAGTAACAGATCCTGTTTACAGTGTAGATATCCTTCCTACCGTTTCCAACTTGTTCGGTTTTGACTTTGATTCCAGACTTTTAGTAGGAAGAGATGTATTAGCTCCGGAAACGGAACCTTTGGTCATCTTCTCTGACTACAGCTGGTTAACCGATTTAGGATATTATGACGCCACCGAGAAACAATTTATTCCGGCAGATCAGTTAACGACGACCAAAGAGGCTACCGGCAAAAATCGTTACATCGACCACCCGGGCTGCAAAGTGATTACACATCCATCGCTTGAAAACGGCGGATATGCAACTCTTGACGAATATATTAAGCATATGAATAACAACGTCAAAAATAAGATGATTCTTTCCCAGAACATTCCTTTGTCCGATTATTACGGCATTATCTGGGGAAAAATTGAAAAGCCAGAGGTGAATCCAGGACCTAGATAATTATCAGAGATTTCTGAATTATGATTTCGTAAAAATTACGCGCTTCCGAATATTTCGGAAGCGTTTTTTGCGTCAGCAACGAGGAAAGTGCATCGTGCTTGCACGAATGAACCTGACGCCCGCAAGGATGCATTCTGATTTGCTCCGGACAAAATGTCCTTGTGCCGTTTGTATCGTTAAACCTTCTTCGTGAAATTCCGTCTGGTCATAGGGCGCTAGCACCCAATTCTTCAGGTCCGGTGTTCCCTTGAATATCTTCGGAGCAATAATTGTTGAGATTGCAGGATTATCTTTCAAGAATTGTGTAGGCGATGCAAGATTTCACCGAACACGGAAGTAAGCCTGTAGCGCTGCAATTTCATTCTTTGCATACTTCTGAAAATGAGTTAAATATGCCTTTTGCGCAAACTTGCTGATGAATTCAGGTTCTGAGCGGCTTACGTACGTTTGGTTTCCATTCTGATAACAATAAAATTCAATTCGCTTATGACGGGAATGTACCACCAGCCCTCCCTCCAGCATTTGAGCCAAAGCCTTATTGCATCGAGTCAAATTGCATTCTAATTCCTGCAAGTAACTTGCCGCTTGTTCATACTTCTCCAACGTTAACGCATTTTTCATGCTTCATGTATTTACCTTGATTAATTGAGGCAAATAGTCATACATTTCCCACTCTTCAAAATCGTTTGTACGGTATAAGCCCATACATCTTAAAGATTTTATGTATAAACTTATGTTTTTTCGCTTTATAAAACAAGCTGAAATTAAATTAACAGCATAAAAAACCATAAAGGCGCTGGAAAACAAGGGACTTTTATGTCGTATGCAGAATTTCCATCTCTCAGGCATCATTTTTCCCATTCTGTCGTACGTTTTTGTCCTATTGCATTTTTTATCTAGCATTTCCCATAAAATTATGTTTTTGTCAATATGTCATTATTTTAAAGACATATTGCAAATATTATAATCGATTACAATCATTAAGATGTAATTTTATGTCGCATTGACATATATTTTGTGCCATTACGTCACTTTATCCTTGACACTTTGTCATTTTTTCTCCCAAGATTCTGAAAATCCGTCCTTTTTTTGCCAAGTCGACACGTATTTTTTGTCGTTTTGTCATAATTTATTTGTCATCGCACACATTTTCTTTATATATTCTCAATATTTCATCTTCAATTTGTCATATCGTCATAGTTTTTTTGTCTTTGTGACATCCTTTTCGTGTCAGAATGTCTGGATAATCATGTCATTCTGGCAGAATTATCCTGCCAGAGCGGAACTATTCTGCCACATTTTTCCACGATTTGTCATATTTTTGCCATTTCGTCACGTCTTTTATGTCGCTTTGACATATTTTTACTATTTTTTCATTTTTTATATTGACTATTATGTTCATATGTCATATTATTTATGACGTAATGGCAAACATTTGTTGTCATTTTTGCAAAAATCTATCAGAAGGTATCAAAAAGGAGGCTGTAATGTCAAAATTCGCAGCATTTCTAAAAAAACAGGACATTGTTTTTTCGCCAAAACGTTATTTCGTTGATGCACTCGGTGCTATGGCACAGGGCCTTTTTGCTTCTCTTCTTATAGGAACGATTCTGAAAACTCTCGGTGAACAATGTCACTTTGATTTATTGATAACGATCGGTGCTTTCGCAACCGCAATCATGGGCCCTGCCATGGCAGTTGCCATCGGAAAAGCTTTAAACGCTCCTCCGCTGGTTCTCTTCTCCTTAGCAGCAGTTGGCTGGGCTGCATGTGAATGTGGTGGCGCTGGTGGACCTTTAGCAGTTTATTTTATCGTCCTTATTGCGACGGAATTCGGCAAATTAGTGTCTAAAACCACTCCGGTGGATATTATTGTGACTCCACTGGTAACAATCCTTATTGGCGGTCTTTTGAGCGTATTTGCAGCGCCTTACATCGGCATTGCTGCTTCTTCCGTAGGAAATGCAATTATGTGGGCTACAGAGCTCCAGCCATTCCTGATGGGAATTTTGGTTTCCGTTATTGTGGGTATCGCACTTACCCTTCCGATCAGTTCCGCTGCAATCTGCGCAGCCTTAGGTCTTACCGGCTTAGCTGGTGGTGCCGCTCTTGCAGGTTGCTGTGCGCAGATGGTTGGATTTGCAGTTATTAGTTTCAGGGAAAATAAATGGGGTGGCCTTCTCGCTCAGGGTATCGGCACAAGTATGCTCCAAATGGGGAATATCGTTCGTAATCCAAGAATCTGGATTCCGGCAATCGTAGCTTCCGTTGTAAACGGACCAATCGCAACCTGTCTCTTCCGCCTTCAGATGAACGGCGCTGCTGTTTCCAGTGGAATGGGTACTTGCGGATTTGTTGGTCAAATTGGTGTTTACACCGGTTGGATAAATGACATTGCAAATGGCATAAAGGGCGGCATTACTGCAATGGATTGGATTGGATTAATTGTTATCAGCTTCATCATTCCAGCGATTATTTCCTGGGCAGTATCACTTCTGCTCCGCAAAATCGGCTGGATCAAAGAGGGAGACCTAAAGTTATCCCTGTAACCTGGTAGTTTTATTAGAGGCCTGTGGTGTCTGGCGTCGTGAACTTACATATTTTTAAACCTTTTAAATGCCCAAACCCTTTTTCAAGTTCACGTTGTCAGACACCTTCAGAAAAAAGAAATGAAGTACACAAAAGACGAAATTATTAAAATCGTGAAAGAAGAAAACGTTAAATTTATCCGTCTGCAGTTTACGGATATTTTTGGCGCTATGAAAAACGTTTCCATCACTCCAAGTCAGTTAGAAAAAGCGTTGGATAACAAGCTACGTTTTGATGGCTCGTCTATCGATGGTTTTGTCCGTATTGAGGAATCGGATATGGCGCTTCATCCGGATTACGATTCCTTCGTTATTCATCCTTGGGGCCAGGAGCATGGAAAAGTTGCCAGATTAATCTGCGACGTATGTCGTATCGACGGCGAACCTTTTGAAGGCGACCCTCGATACATTCTCCGTAAAGCGATTGCTCATGCAAATTCTCTGGGATATGAATTAAATGTTGGCCCAGAATGTGAATTCTATCTTTTAAAAACAAACGAGAGAGGCCTTCCTACTCTCGAATCGTATGACTCCAACGGCTATTTCGACTTAGGTCCAAATGATCTGGGAGAAGAGGCCCGAAAAGACATCGTTCTTGCCTTGGAAGATTTAGGCTTTGTTATTGAAGCTTCTCATCACGAATGCGGTCCTGCCCAGCATGAAATTGATTTCAAGTATCAGGAAGCACTTCATGCGGCCGACAGCATTATGACTTTTAAATATGCAGTAAAAACCATTTCTGAAAAACACAATCTCTACGCAACCTTTATGCCAAAGCCAATTTATGGTCAGGCGGGAAATGGTATGCATTTAAATATGTCCCTTAGCAAAAACGGGAAAAATATTTTTATTAACGAAAACGACAAAAATGGATTAAGCAAAGAAGCATATTCCTTTATGGCCGGTATTATGCATCACATCGAAGGCATTGCTATCGTAACAAATCCTCTTGTTAACTCCTATAAACGTCTCGTGCCGGATTTCGAAGCTCCAGTCTATATCGCATGGTCTGCTCAGAACCGCTCCCCACTCATCAGGGTTCCAAGCAGCGGCGGTCAAAGCACTAGAATAGAACTTCGAAGTCCAGATCCATCTGCAAATCCTTATCTTGCATTAGCCTTATGTTTGGAAGCCGGCCTGGAAGGGATAGAAAAAGGAATGACCCCTCCTCCATCCATCGATAAAAATATCTTTGAGATGAGCAGGAGGGAACTGACCCGGAGCGGAATCAAAAAACTCCCGGCGAACCTGTTCGAAGCATTAAACAAAGTCCAAAAAGACAAATTTGTGGCCGATATTTTAGGTCCGCACATTTATGAACGTTATATTGAAGCAAAGAAACGTGAATGGAACGAGTACAGTCTCCGTGTATCCGACTGGGAAATTGAGACTTATCTTTCTAAATATTAAAGGAGTTTAACATGCCTTACGCTTACGTAGACGGCAGCTATAACATCGCAACAAAACAATTTGGCTACGGCGTAGTCTTTTTTACCGGCGTCACCGACGAAAGCGGTGAGCCGGAATATTTTACTTTATCAAAAGCTTTTTCCGAGCCAGAACTTGCGGAAATGCGAAATGTGGCCGGCGAAATTATGGGCTCTGCCCAAGCCATGAAATCCGCAAGAGCCAGAGGTTTTAAAGAACTCACCATTTATCATGATTATGAAGGCATTGCGAAATGGTGTACTGGCGAATGGAAAGCGAAAAAGACCTGGACCAAAAAATATAAAGCGTTTTACGAGGAAATCAGTAAAGACCTTTCTGTTACATTCAAAAAGGTAGAAGCTCATTCCGGAAACAAGTTTAACGATATGGCCGATAAATTGGCCAAGGAGGCTGTGGGAAACAAATGAAAAGAAAATCTGTTATTATTACACGTTGCATTATTGCAGTTTTAGTATTCGTTCTTTCCGGTGCCCTTATGGCATGTGGTAGCGGAGGTAAGAAACCTACGAAGCCGGAGAGTGAATCGACTTCCAAGAAGGAAACTCAGAAGCAGACTACCACTACCGCTCAGACTACAACACAGGCTCCTACCGAAACTACATCCGCTACGGAAGCAGAAACCGACGAAGAAACTCGCGGCGAAGAATATCACTGGTCCAGTGATTACTCTATCGATGTTAACTTAGCTTACTGCACCGTAACCGTTTATGAAAATAATGCCGATGGCAGCCGTACGCCAATTAATGTTATGGCTTGTTCCTGCGGACGGGAAGGCTGCGAAACCCCTACCGGTTCTTTCTATACAAGCGACCAGTATTACTGGGGCTATATGGCTGACGGTTCCTGGGCACAGTATTGTACCCGTTTCAACAACGATATTCTCTTCCACTCTGTTCCGTCCTGGGATGCAGCACCTGGAAATATTGAAATCGGTGAATATAACAAATTAGGAGGTCCCGCGTCTTTAGGATGTGTCCGTTTATGCGTTGCAGACGCTGCCTGGATCTACTACAACATGCCTTGGGGAACAGAAGTTAATGTCTTTTACGATTGGAATAGCGCAGGCCCTTGGGGCAAGCCAGGTTCCTATAAAATACCTGATGACATTTCACCTTTGAATCAGTGGGATCCAACGGACCCTGCAGACGGAAATCCATGGTATGGCTACTACATTACCATTGATACAAATACGATCACTCTTCCATCTGGCAGCAACGATAACGACCTTTATAACAAAGTTTCCATAATTGACTGCTATAATAACAATGTAAAGAGATACGCTTATATCGAATTTGACGGTGATTATAATGTTCCGGGAAACTATTATGCCTATGCTTCCATTTATTTAGGCAATGGTTATGCCGAAGAATACATTCCAGTCACCATAACGGAGTAAAAATTAATGGCAACAAAAAAGAAAACACGCAAATTAACTAAAAAACAGAGAGAAAACCGCAGGATCCGAATTGCAACCTATCTGGCATTCCTTATTTTGATTGCAATCGTAGTAATCATCGTGGTTTCCTGCAATCACAAGAAGGCAAACAAACCTTCCGATTCCACCACCTCGGCAGAAACCACAACTGTCAGCGACGATATTCCAAAAGAATATGTTGAACCAACGTACTACAGAGACGCTATCGAAATCACGGATGAATGGGCAACCGTCGGAGACAGCACAGACTATTCTCTCTACGTAAATACCGCGTTAAACGCGACCACTCTTTATAAAGTGGACGGAGACAAATATACTCCACTTCGTGTTATGGCTTGTTCCACCGGCCGTAGAGACGGTCACGAAACTCCAGAGGGTACCTTCTATTTAGGTGAATGGATTATCGGACCAGCCTGTGAATGGTGCTACATGGCAGACGGAACGGAAGGCCTTTACGCATATCGAATCATCGACGGAATTAACAACGATATTATGTTCCACTCCGTTCCTTTCCTGGATACGGATCACGGAACCATCGAATATGAAGAATATAACAAATTAGGCAACTACGCTTCTATGGGCTGTATCCGCATGTCCATCGCCGATGTAAGATATTTAGGACAGCTTTGCGCAGGCGGCACAGAAGTTTATATTTACTATGACGAGAACGAAGTATTGCCAATGGAGAAACCAGTTCCATTGTTTATCCCTCCAACCGTAGAAGAAGTTCGCGGATGGGACCCTACGGATCCTTTAACTGCTAACCCATGGCATTCCTACACCTTCACGATGAAAGTTCCAAACAGTATTGAAGTGGAAAAAGACTCCGCATATTCAGAGGAACTGGTATTAAATCAGGCCAGTGCCACCGACTGCTATGGAAATGATGTATCGGAATATATTGCTTGTTCCGGCACCGTAGATACCTCTGCCAAAGGAAAATATACGGTAACCGTAACCTTAGATTTAGGTCAATATCATGGAACCAAAAATGTTGTGGTAGTTGTAAAATAACAAATAAATGCCTTTCCAGCATAAAACAAACCCGCTGTTTTCACAGCGGGTTTTCTTTTTCTAATACCGGTCAACCTCTTCCGGCTGTCACCTGTCTTCTCGGAAGTACGACAACCCCAGACTTTCCGGTGGTTGATTCTCCCTCTTATTGCGAACAGAAGTAATAATCAGAATAATAATCGTTGCCAGATATGGAATAATCTTGTACAACTCTTTGTTTGCCAGGTTAACTCCGGTAGGAATATAGTTATGAAGAATGAACAAACCACCGAAAATAATGGAAGCCCAAATGGAATGACCTGGACGCCAGATGGTGAAGATTACCAGGGCAAGTGCTAACCACCCTCTATCACCGAAAGCGTCGTTTGACCAAATGCCGCTGGCATATCCCATTACGTAGAACAGGCCACCTAAACCAGAAACCATAGCGCCAATACAGGTTGCAAAATATTTATACTTTTCTACATTGATACCAGCTGCATCAGCCGTTGCCGGGCTTTCACCAACCGAACGCAGATTTAAACCAACTCTGGTTTTTGAAATAATCAAAGCAGCAAGAATGGCAAAGAGGATTGCCACATATACCATGGTGCTGTAGGAGAATAAAACTTCGCCAATCGCTCCAAGTTTCGATGCTCCCGGTATGGTCGCACTAAAAAGCTTACTAGTTCTGGAAAGAACGATGGATGGAACGTCTGCACCAGAAATTTTAATCAGAGAGCCTCCGAAGAAGTTTCCAATACCTATACCAAAAGTAGTCAGAGCCAAACCAGTAACATTCTGATTCGCACGTAAGGTAACCGTAAGGAAACTATAAATCAAGCCCATCAATAAAGATCCGATCAAAGTGCACATGAGTGGAATGAAAACACCTAAAAACGGATTCATATTATTGCCAACTGCATTCTCATAGAAGAACGCACCGATAACACCGCAAATACCACCAACGTACATAATACCCGGGGTTCCCAGGTTTAAATTACCGCTTTTTTCTGTAATAGTTTCTCCAACGCATCCATACATCAGCGGAACGCCTTGAACAACCGCACGTGGAATAAATTGAACTAAAAAGTTAAACATTATGCCACCTCCTTATTCTGTTTCTTTCTGAAGGAAATCTGATAGTTCAGGAAGAACTCACATCCAATGATAAAGAACAGGATGAGTCCGGTTAAAATGGAGCCAAAGGAATCATTTAATCCGAAAATTGTGGTGATTTCTTTTGCGCCTTTATCCAGGAATACCAGAATAAAACTTGTAAGTATCATAAAGAATGGATTGAATTTTCCAAGCCAAGCTACCATAACTCCTGTAAATCCTCTTCCCGCAGAAAGGGAGGTTGTCAGAGTATGGCTTACGCCGCCAACTAATAAGAAACCAACTAAACCGCAGATAGCACCGGAAAGAGCTGCCGTTCTAAGAATAACTTTACGAACTTTAATTCCGATATATTTTGCAGTCGATTCGCTCTCACCAACAACAGAAATTTCATAACCATGTTTTGTATATTTCATATAAACATAAATTGCAGCGGTCAGAAGAACAGCTACGATGATAATAATCATATACTTCTGGTTAAAAATGGTCGGCAACCAACCAGCACGGGAAGCCTGGTTAATAATACCAACGTTGCTGGAGCCTTTTGGATTTTCCCATACAACAACGAAAAACGCCACAATCTGGGTCGCAATATAATTCATCATCAAGGTGAACAAGGTCTCATTGGTATTAAATCGTGCTTTAAAGAATCCAGGAATTCCAGCCCAGATAGTACCAGCAACAATCGCTGCAACCAGCATCAGCAGAACTACTACAATGTTCGGAAGCTTTCCGCCTAAAAGAATCATTACCGCAGCTGAGCCTAAGCAACCCATTAACACCTGTCCGTCTCCGCCCAGGTTCCAGAACTTCATACGGAATGCAGGTGCCAATGCTAAAGAAGTACAAAGCATAATTGCCAGTTCTTCCAGCATATTCCATACTTTCTTAGTGGTACCGAAGTTACCCTTAATCATCGTCGCATAAATACTAATCGGATTTTCTTTTACCAGAAGCAGCGTAATAACACCGCAAAGAATCAATGCAACGACTACCGCAATTACACGGACAGCCCAGGAACGATACCATGGTAATTCTTTTCTTCTTGTAATATGAATCAGAGGTACTTTATTCATCAGCATCTCCTCCTCCCACTTTTGTCATCATCAGGCCGACGGTAGCTTTGTCTGCATCTTTTCCGTAAATCAGGCCACTAACTTTTCCGCCACAGAGGACAAGAATTTTATCACATAACTCCAGAAGTACATCCAGGTCTTCGCCAACATAAACAACAGCGACGCCAGACTTTTTCTGTTTATTAATCAAATCATAAATAGTATATGAGGAATTGATGTCCAAGCCTCGTACAGCATATGCAGTAAGAAGGACCTTCGGAGCATTGGCAATTTCTCTTCCAACCAGAATCTTTTGTACGTTACCACCAGATAATTTACGGACTGGTGTAGCTACGTTCGGCGTATTTACATCCAGTTCCTCAACGACATGTTCGGCCAGGTCATGAGGCGTTTTCCGGTCTGCAAAAATACTCTTACCTTTGCGGAAAGAACGAAGCATCATGTTGTCCGTTAAGTCCATGTTTCCAACCAATCCCATTCCTAAACGGTCTTCTGGGACGAAGGACAGGGAAACGCCCATATTGGCAATTTCCATCGGGTCTTTTCCGAGCAGATTTTCTCTGAAGCCATCTTCGTCAACATATTCGATCGTTCCTTTTTCTACCGGCTGTAATCCAGCAATGGCCTCTAAAAGTTCTTTCTGGCCGCTACCAGCGATTCCTGCAATACCTAAAACTTCTCCACTATAAGCGTCAAAGCTTACATCATCAATTTTAACAATTCCATCTTTGTCCCGAATCGTCAAATTCTGAACGCTAATTCTAATTTTGGGATTTACCGGTTCTGGACGTTCGATGTTTAAAGAAACAGTATGTCCAACCATAGCATCCGTTAAAATCTGTGCAGAAGTCTGTTTTGTTTCGTAATCACAGATATATTTTCCTTTTCGTAAAATCGCTACTCTATCGGAAATATCCAATACCTCATGCATTTTATGGGTAATGATGATGATGGTCTTTCCATCCTCTTTCATGTTACGGAGAACCTTAAACAGTTTATCCGTTTCCTGAGGAGTCAGAACTGCTGTCGGCTCATCCAGAATCAAAATATCCGCGCCACGATAAAGGACCTTAACGATTTCTACGGTCTGTTTCTGAGATACCGACATGTTGTAAATTTTCTGGTTTGGATCTACTTCAAATCCGTATTTTTCGCAAATCTCATTAATCTTCTGGGCAGTCTGCTTCAGATTCAGTTTTCCTTCCTTGGACAATCCAAGAGTAATGTTCTCTGCAGCAGACATAACATCAATCAATTTGAAATGCTGATGGATCATGCCAATGCCTAAATCAAACGCATCTCTTGGATCATTAATAGAGACTGCTTTTCCATTGACAAATATTTCGCCTTCATCCGGGAAATAAATGCCAGAAAGCATGTTCATTAAGGTTGTCTTGCCACTTCCATTTTCGCCTAATAACGCAAGAATCTCACCTTTGTAGGCGTCCATAGAAACATCATCGTTCGCAATAACCTTGTCACCGAATCTTTTTGTAATGTGTCGTAATTGTAGTACTGGTATTTTCTCGTTCAAGATTTTTCTCCTTTAAATCTTGTGTTTTGTTCTTATGAGAGAGCACAAATCCATTTTATATTTTCTCATAAAAGCAACATTGGGAGGCTCCCAAAAGAGCCTCCCAAAAATTAACTAATAAAATTACAGAATGTTAATTCCATCAATGTCAATATCAAAGTATGGAGCGCTACGGAATTCAGATTCATGGAAGAATCCGTCAGCAATAACTTCTGTTTCAGGTGCGAAATCACCCATATCATCTACGTCTGCAAGATAAGATGTAAGAGCCTGACCTGCTACTGTGAATGCGGAGCAATCGAATACGTGACGTGTTCCAGCAATCAGTTCCTGTTGTGCTGCTTCAATAGCTTCTTCCATAGTTCCAACATCTTTAGAGAATAAAAT
>JAKSRL010000033.1 GCA_024403635.1 Lachnospiraceae bacterium
CTTCTCAAGGAGGCAAAGTGAGCGTTCAAGCTGAGGAAGATGTACTTGTTCAGACAAAGGATCCTGCAGTAAGAATCGATAGTGATGGATTCGTAGTAATTAACGGTGGTACTTATGTTTCATCTGGTCTTGAAGGCCAGGGCTCCGGTTGTGTGGAGCAAAATAGCGGAAGTATTACGATTACCGGTGGTGATTTTACCGGACGGGATGCTGCATTTTACATTGGTGAAGGTGTTGCGAATTTTAAAGGTGGAACCTTTACATCTCAGGATCTTATGGGCGCTGCCCTTCAGATGAGTGGCGGTGAAGTGGATATAGAGTCCGGAACCTTTGTAGGAAAAGGCGGCGGTCAGGCATTCTTTATGGACTCCGGTGCAGCAACCGTTTCCGGAGGAAAATTCATCTCAGAAGATGGTATTGGAATCTGGAATGCAAAAGGTGCTGTCTATGATCCAGCACAGCTGACCATTAATGACTGTACTGTAAATGCAAAAGAAGTTGCGCTTTATTTCTCAGGTACCGAAGACAATGAAGTCAACGGAGGAACCTATACCAGCGAAACGACAAATGCGCTGAACGTATATCAATCCGGTGTTGTCATCAGCAGTGGTATTTTCACAAACGCTGCAGGCGGCGCAGCAATCAAGGACGGGCAAAATGGTCTTACAGTTGCAGAAGGATCTGCTGCTGATCCGGCGAACTGGAAAGAAACTTCCGCTTCGGTTGTAAGAATTTCCTTCCCGGTTGCAAGTATTGGTGATAAAGCATACCCGAGCCTGGAAGAAGCTTTTGCTGCATCCAAAGATGGCGATACCATTGTGTTGCTGAAAGATATTGTAAATTACGACAGACCTGCAATTGAAGTAAATAAAAAAGTAACACTGGACTTTAATGAACATAAGATCACGGTAAATGAGAATATGTTCCAGGTCAATGAAAATGCATCCTTAACGTTAAAGAATGCAGATGTTCAGCAGATAATGACAAGTGATGCATTCTACGTTGAATACGCTTTTATTAAAGACTGCAAAGGTGAATTGATTATCGATTCCACTGCCGGTGGGGACATTGATTTAGGAGAAGCTCTGATTAATACCCTTTATTCTACGGGCTCCATCACAGTAAACGGCGGAACCGTTAAATCTCTGCAGCGGGTTATCAAAAAAGTTGAAGCAGGAGCAAAAGTCACCATAAATGATGGTGAATTAATCGCTGATAATGGAAAGTCCGGTGATTATAAAAATGGAGTAATTATCAGTTCCTGCGAAGGTGATTTTGAACTGAACGGAGGAAAATTATCTCCTGCAGTTACCGCGATGCATATCGATGAACCAGGTTCGGTTCTGCTGAATGGGGGCGTTATTGAATCTGGCGTTGAGGGCATTTATGTAGAAGGAGATTGCAAAGTAGAAGTAAATGATATTGAAATCAATGCTCCGCTTGGATGCTTGTCTGTTGAGGGCGGTGAATTAATCGTTAATAACGGAACCTTTAATGCAAAACATGGTTATGCAATACTGGTGAAAAATACAGAAAATGCTGTAATTAATAATGGCACTTTCCAGTCAAATGATAAGTGTGTTGCAGTAGGTGATAGCTCGATTACTTTTAATGGCGGTACGTATTCCTTGACCAATCCGGTTACCGATGATGAATGTGAATGCGTTGTATTATATAACAGCTCAGCCAAAATAAAAGGTGGAGAGTTCCGCACAGACATTGTATCCACCATCGTTCTTTATGATAGTGAACTCGTTATGGACGGAGGAACGATTTATTCCGAAACAAACGGAATCGAAGTTATCGGAGGACAGGCAATCGTTAATGATGGAACAATTGATACTTCGGAAGGCTCCGAATGCATCTTTATCGCACAAAAAGCGGATAACCCAAGAGACCTGACCGATAAGGTAATTATCAACGGCGGAAACTTTACAGCCGGAGAGAACAGATACTGCGTATGGAGTAAATACGGACATATTATTGTAAATGATGGAACCTTCCAGGCTGGCAGCGCATGTATTTTCAATGAAACCGGAGAGAATGAAATTAATGGCGGTACGTTCACAAGTCAGAATAGTGCGGCAGTAAGAATGGATAATAATGCAAATCTTACGCTTACCGGTGGAAAATTCATCAATGAATCTGGTGAGGCTGCTCTTCCGGATCAGGAGAATATTGTGATTGCAGATGGTTACAAGGCAGATCCAGAGGAATGGAAAGAGGCTTCGGTTGTTGAAATTATTCTGGATGTAAGAGAATATGTCATCATAGAAGGCGCAGATTCCAAATGGAAAAACGGAAGCAAAGAAGGATTAAAATTCCGTGCAAATGGAGAATATGCAAAATTCATCGATGTTTCTGTGGATGGAAAGACCTTGAAGAATTCCTACTATAAAGCATGGTCTGGCTCAACCTATGTGGAACTTCAGCCGGATTATTTGAAAACACTTTCCGTTGGAAAGCATAGTTTGAAAGTTCAGTACACTGACGGAAGCGCAGAAACCGTATTTACGATTTTGGATACAAACCCAGATACTGCCGACCATTCGTCAACAATCCTCTGGATTGTAATGGCCTTGATCTTCGGAACAGCGGTTGTTGTTTCCGGAAGAAAATTTGCAGATAAAAGATAACAGACAATTGAAATAGTTGAAAGCCCTGCCAAAGGTACTATGGCAGGGCTTTTTCATAATTTTTTGGTTCACTTTTATTTACATCTTGCACAAAAAGATTTATAATTTTTCAGTTAAGTTTCTATAAGGAAAAGGACTGTTATTTATGAATATAAAAGAAGAAAAAATCAGAAATATTGCAATTATCGCCCATGTTGATCATGGTAAAACAACAATGGTAGATGCCATGCTGGCACAAAGCGGTGTATTCCGCGCAGGCCAGGAGGTTCAGGAACGAGTTATGGACTCCAACGATCTGGAACGAGAACGTGGAATCACCATCCTCTCCAAGAACACCGCTATCGATTATAAGGGCGTAAAAATAAATATCGTAGACACTCCGGGTCATGCAGACTTCGGCGGCGAAGTAGAGCGTGTATTGAAGATGGTAAACGGCGTAATCCTTTTGGTTGACGCTTTTGAAGGCACCATGCCTCAGACAAAATTCGTATTAAGAAAAGCCTTAGACCTGGATCTGGACGTCATCATCTGTATCAACAAAATCGACCGTCCGGAAGCTAGACCAGAAAAGGTTATCGATGAAGTATTAGAGCTCATGATGGACCTGGATGCCAGCGACAAACAGCTGGACGCTCCTGTTATTTTCGCATCAGCAAAACAGGGCTACGCCATCAAAGAATTAGGCGATGAGCCAATAGACTTAAAGCCACTCTTTGACTGCATCTTGGAAAACATTCCTGCACCGGAAGGAGATCCGGAAAAAGGAACCCAGGTCATGATTTCTACCATCGACTACAACGAGTATGTCGGACGTATCGGCGTCGGCAAAGTTGATAACGGATCCATCGCCGTAGGCCAGGAGCTTATTAAATTAAATGCAAACAACCCGAACACTCATGAGAAAGTAAAAATCACGAAACTCTATGAGTTCAACGGCTTAGATAAAGTGGACGTGAAGGAAGCCGGCGTAGGCCATATCGTAGCCCTTTCCGGTATCGCAGATCTTCAGATCGGTGACACCATCTGCGGCGGCGATGCACAGGCGATTCCGTTCCAGAAAATTTCCGAGCCAACCATCTCTATGAACTTCATCGTAAACGACAGCCCATTAGCAGGACAGGAAGGAAAATGGTGCACATCCCGCCAGATCCGGGAGCGTCTCTACAAAGAACTGAACACCGACGTTTCCTTACGAGTAGAAGACACAGAAAATACTGACACCTTCAAGGTATCCGGCCGTGGCGAGCTTCACCTTTCCGTACTGATTGAAAACATGCGCCGGGAAGGCTATGAATTCGCCGTAAGCAAGGCCGAAGTAATTTACAAAAAAGACGAAAACGGCAAGAAGTTAGAGCCGATGGAAATTGCAGTTGTTGACGTTCCGGAAGAATTCTCCGGCTCCATCATCAGCATGCTGTCCGAACGGAAAGGCAACCTGCTCAGCATGTCTACCTTGTCTGACGGCTCCGTTCGTTTAGAGTTTAGCATTCCGGCAAGAGGCCTCATCGGCTTCCATGGAAAATTCCTGACCAGCACCAAGGGCACCGGCGTTCTGAACACCATCTTCGACGGATATGAGGCTTACAAGGGTGACATCGCTTACCGTAACCAGGGCTCCTTAATCGCATACGAATCTGGCGACGCCGTAACTTACGGTCTGTTCGCAGCTCAGGAGCGTGGCGCTTTATTCATCGGACCTGGCACAAAAGTTTACGCCGGCATGGTCATCGGTGAAAACGGAAAAACCGAAGACGTTGAAGTAAACGTTTGCAAGACAAAACATCTGACCAACACTCGTTCCAGCAGTGCAGATGAAGCTCTGAAACTGACTCCTCCGAAAGTTCTTTCCCTGGAGCAGGCTCTGGAGTTCATCGACACCGACGAGTTACTGGAAGTAACTCCGAAGTCCTTACGTATCCGTAAGAGAATCTTAGATTCCAGACTTCGTAAGAGATCCAACTTCCACTAAAGTTTACGGCTGACTGCGGGTCGAGAAATCGGAGTTTGAAAGCAAGACCGAGCGAGAACCGAAAATCAGCCCCAAAACGAAAGGATACTACATGTTCCAATCTGGCGACTGGATTAAAATCAAATACGGAGAATATGCCGGAAAGACCGGAAAAGTGGCTGTGCACCGCATGGACGGTAGCTACGGCGTGATTCTCTATGACGATTTTAATGCATTAAAGGCGCCGGAGATGAGTGAAAGCACCGAAGGAAAGAGTCCTTTGGTTATGCTCAGCGAAGCTGCCATGGACTTAATCGAGCCTTTCGTTATCAGCCAAAAGCAGCTGAAAGAAATGGCCAGAGCGGAGAAAACCTACGAAGACTACGCAGAAAAAGTTTTCCCACAGTTCAACATCAAGGCCGAAAAGAAATACACCATGACCGTCAACGACATCAAGTCGGCGCTGGTCCGGATTAATAAAAACAAACAGCCGCTGCCGCTGTTCAAACAGTGGTTCTGGATGATTCTGAACGTCTTTTACGAGGACCTGAACATCGCGTCAAAGTTCGATGAAAACGTGTTCTCGGATTTCCCGAAAGACGAAAAAGAAATTTTCTCCACGGCCTTCGGCATCACGGAGAAGCTCTACTGGAGACTGGAAGAGCGTTTCGGCCGGAGAGAAGAGGATGAGCAGTATCTGGTTCAGTTTGAAAACGAGCCGGTGTGGGACCTTCCAAACGAGGAGAAGCAGGGGCTGGAAGTCAGTGCATACTTAGCAGTGTGCGGTGACATTATCGAACGAATCGACTCCTACAATTTCTGCAAAGGCAAGCCGCAAGGTGCTTGGATCTACAGCCCGAGCCAGATGCGCCATGTCGTTGCATCTTATGAAAAAGATGAGGACCTGAAGCAGGCGACGCCGGAATCTCGAGCTTTGTTCAAAGATTTCGTGAAGAAACTTTATCATTTAGGCGATCCTCAGGCCATTCGCATTTTAGCTTGGAGTCATTACGAAGGAAACATCTGCTATCGGCAGAATTGGAATAAATCCAAAAAGTATTTGCTGGAGTTGTTCGAAAAGGTGGGCGACCCGGCAGCAGCCAATAGCCTGGGCTACATCTACTACTATGGACGATGTAACGACGGCGTGCCGCAGTACGAAGAAGCCTTTAAGTACTTCTCTTATGCGGCCTTAGACGGAATCGACGAAAGCATTTTCATGGTTGCGGACATGCTGATTTACGGACAAGGCGTCCGGAAGAACGTGGACATGGGCATGGAGATGCTGGTTAACGGTTACCGCCAGACCTCCGAGGACATGTGTCGCAGCGTGTTCGAAAGCCGTTTCGCAGAGTACGCCATGAGGATGGGAGACGCCTGTAGAAACGGTCTGATCTATGGCCTTGGAAACAGAGATGCATATCGGTTCTATCTGGAATCGAAATTTGCACTAGGCAAGAGAAGACCGTTCAAGTATTTCGGCGACGACGTGATTTTGGCGGAAGTGGACCGCAAGCTGGCATTGATGAGAGAGGAGCTGAAGATCGATTACGACCGCAGCGAGCTGAAAGCTGACTATCCGATTTTCATCAACCAGATGTACGAGGACCGCTTCCCGGTAAAGGTTTCCATTACCAAAAAGCGTGGTAGTAAGGACCCCGTCCTGAAGTTAAGCCGGTTCCGGTTTTCGGATGTGTTAAGCACTTTTAAAGTTTTCGGCGAGTTGCCGGAGGGCATGAGGGAGAAAGAGGATGAGGCCAGCAAGATTCTGGTCACCTATCCGGAGCTGTCCTACTGTAACGTAGTGTCGGAAATTGAGTTCCGCCTGGAAAATGGCGAAGTGCTGAAAATGCCGGAGACACCGAACAATTCGTTTTTAAGTGACGGATTTCGAAAGAATGAGACCACAGGCGCATTGGAGTTTTACACAAATGGGGAATTGACAGCAGCCATTGAAGCCGATTGGTATGTAATAAAAGTTAAGAAATAGTCCACCGTGGACAGCACAGAGGAAGAAAATCTCGCGAAGCAAGCGGGACCACGGGACGACAAACATAAAGGAGAACAATATGTATACAGAAAATTTGCTGGATTTAATTGGCAACACCCCGATTATTAGTTTAAAAGCAACCACAGGTTTAAATATTTATGCGAAGGCAGAATTTTTAAATCCGGGAGGAAGTATAAAGGACAGAGTAGCGCTGAACATGATTAAGCGTGCGGAAGAAAAAGGTATTTTGAAACCAGGCATGACCATTGTTGAGCCTACCAGTGGAAACACAGGTATCGGTCTTGCTCTTTGCGGCGTAAGAATGGGATATAAAGTTATCATCGTTATGCCGGAGAACATGAGCGAAGAAAGAAAGAAAATCATCAAAGCCTTAGGCGCAGAACTGGTTCTGACAGATCCTGCACTTTCCCTTCCGGGAACCGTAGCAAAGGCAGAAGAAATCGCTTCCCAGGGTCCAGACTATTTTATGCCTCAGCAGTTTGAAAATCCGGACAATCCGGAAATCCATTATCTGACTACCGGTCCGGAAATCTGGCAGCAGTTAGAGGGCAAGGTTGACGTATTCGTTTCCGGCTTGGGCAGCGGCGGAACTTTGCAGGGCATTGGTCAGTATCTGAAAGAGAAGAACCCGAATCTGAAGGTTGTAGCGGTAGAGCCAAAGGGCGTTTCTGCACTTTTGGGACATGAGCCTGGCCTTCACAAAATCCAGGGCATCGGCGACGGTTTTGTACCGGAAGTTTTAGACACGAAATTGATTGATGAAGTTGTAGAAGTTTCCGACGATGACGCTTACGACACCACCCGCGAGCTGGCAAGAGTACAGGGCCTTCTTTGCGGAACATCCTCCGGCGCCAACGTATGGGCTGCCAAATTAATGGCAGAGAAATACGGCAAAGACGTTGCCATCGCAACCGTTCTTCCGGACCGTATGGAAAGATACTTCAGCCAAGGTTTACTGTAAGATTCGCGGGCGCCGCGACGCGCGGCGCGAAAATAAGCATTCGCAAAAAGTGAGCTCGCATAGTGAGCGCCGCGAGCTTTTCGAGCACGCGAGCAACGTGCGACAGTAGCGCATAAACAGGCGCGCCCCAGGCGCGTGTAAACAAGAAAGAACCCCGGGCGCGCCCGGAAATCATAGGAGGCACTTATGAGCAAAGTTATTTCTACCGAAATGGAACGTCTTCTGGCGACCGGCTCCACCTTGAGAGCTATGTTCGAAGAAGGCAAAAAGATGCGGAAACAGTTCGGCGCAGAAAACGTTTTCGATTTCAGCTTAGGAAATCCAAGCGTTCCTGCTCCAAAGGAATTCAACGAGGCCATGAAGCAGGTCATCGAAGAGACCGACTCCATGACGCTTCACGGCTACATGAGTAACTCCGGCTACGAAGTTTCCCGCGAAGCCATCGCGTTCAACCTGAACGAGCGCTTCGGCACGAACTTCCGCATGGAGAACGTGACCATGACCGTCGGCGCAGCAAACGCGCTGGTAGTAGCCATGAAAATTCTGGTGAACCCGGGCGACGAAGTTATTGTCTTCGCGCCATTTTTCCTGGAGTACCGCAACTACATTTCCGACTTCGGTGCGGTAACGAAAGTTGTTCCTCCAAACCCACCGACATTTATGCCGGACATGGCCGCTTTCGAGGCAGCCATCAACGAAAAGACCCGCGCAGTCATCATCAACAACCCGAACAATCCGACCGGCGCTGTTTACGATGAGGAGACCATCAAGGCTCTGGCAGCCGTTATGGAACGCGCGGAAGAAAAATATGGCCGTCCAATCTTCCTGATTTCCGACGAGCCATATCGCGAGATCGTATACGATGGAGTGGAAGTTCCATTCCTGACCAAATATTACAAGAACACGCTGGTTTGCTACTCCTACAGCAAATCCTTAAGTATCCCAGGCGAGCGCGTCGGCTACCTGCTGATTCCGGATGAGGCCGAAGAAAGCGACCGCATCATCGCAGCCTCCGCTATCGGCGTACGTGTACTTGGCTGCGTAAACGCTCCGTCCCTGCAGCAGCTGGCCATCATCAAAGTGCTGAACGTCTTAAGCGACGTGGACGCCTACGCGAAGAACCGCAAAGCGCTGATGGATGCCATGGATGCCGCCGGCTTTGAATACGTGGTTCCGAAGGGCACCTTTTATATGTTTGTGAAGACGCCAGTCGACGACGACAAAGAATTCGTATCCAAGGCCAAAGATGAGTTCCATGTACTTTGCTCCTCCGGCGCAGCTTTTGACTGCCCGGGTTGGGTACGCTTCGCCTTCTGTGTAGACTACGACATGATTGTTCGCGCAACTCCGCACATCATCGCCGTTGGCCACGCGTACGGTTTGAACTAAGAGACGCGTGGCCTTCTCCCACGAGAGCACGCGTAAACATGACCTTTAGCGAGTAAACATGACCTTTAGCGCATAAACATGACCTTTAGCGAATAAACATGACCTGAAAACATAACAATTCAGTAAACAAAGCCCCGAGACGAAAGTCCCGGGGCTATTTTTATGAGGAAAAGGAAATTGTGCCCACCTGTGTGGAACCTCTTTATTTTTAGTGGGTGAGCATCAGAAATAAAATACATTTTTTTAGTGGGTAGTCATCCACCAGATTTTTTATATTTATTTTTTTAGTGGGTAGTCATCCACCAAATGCTCATTGCCTATTATTTTGGTGGATGTTTTTGCCTTCAAAAAAAAGAAAAGTACTGAACTATCCACCAATAGAATGAAATCAATAAAATTGGTGGGCATTTTTGCCATAAATCGTCCACCAGAATTCGCCCATCCTTTGCCTAGAGGGGCGAAGTCCCTAAAAAAGAAAAAAATAAAGGTGAATGACCGTAAATCATCCACCGTTTTTAGCATTTGCTTGACATAGGTGGACAAAACACCACCGCACCGCAAGAAATCAAGGTAAAAGGAGCTCTACACCGTGGACAAAACACCACCGAATCGCAAGAAATCAAGGTAAAAGGAGCATCATATCAGAGGTGCTCACACCAATTCCTAAAGCAAATACCGACGAATTTCTTCGTCAATCGTCGGAATGCTGAGGGGATGGGCAGACGTTTCGGACGTGATAATCAGGTTGATGCCGTGAATGATGCCAGCGTTTAGGAATATCCGTTCGCGGAACAGGGTTTTCTCAATATATGACGGATTGTCCAACATACCTCTGTGATCCCAGCACCATTTTTTCCCGGTTTGAACATTGATGCAGATGAAATCTATGCTGAGTCGGACTCCGTTAAACGTTTGAAATTCGTCGTAATGATAAGGAACGCCGAAATGCTCCAGTCGCGAAACGATGTCCGCTTCGGATTTGCTTCGAACGAGTAACCCGGGCACACAAGTTTCATGTATGATGTTTTCCGGATGTTCAAAAGTTCGTTCATATTCCGCTAACTTCCATTTTCGCATTTTCTCATTATTGTCCAGAGCGTTTGGCATCATCGAATAAAGCCAGGGACGTTTTTGCAAAAGCAAATCTTCCGGCGCCGTATTTCCATAAACATCAATCAGATAAGATAGACCTTTGATTACCTTATTGACCTTTCCAATTTTCGCGCGAGCGTACATCCCTTCCGCAATCTGGCGAGCCAAAGGCACCAACGACTGATTGACATAGATGCTTTTCGAAGAAAACTGAGGAGAGCCGGCGTGCCATCGTATGTACAGTTCCTGCTTGCCGTTCTTTCGAGTTTTGCAAGTCAAAGAAGCATCGGGAGCATCATTGATTGCTTCTTGCAGTTTCGCCTTTTCCGCTATTAGGTTGTTGAGCAGATATGTATAATTTTCGATATTGAACATAGACATTCTTTTACTAGAAGATGGGAATTCCCTCGTCACAATCGGCGGCGAGAGCACGTACAAATTCGCACCGAGATCTGGTGCTGGGACAAGGACCATTTTACGATAGCAAAAAAGTAGACACAAGACGTATACGCCACCGCAAAAAATATTTAATAAAACTGTAAAAAAAACCGCAGCGGAGCGAATTTTTGGTATACTAACGGCATGAACGAAAACAGCGCCAACGGCGGCATATACAAAGGACAGGCCCGCGCGGCCAAATAAATCATGAACAAACTACTAGTAATTACGGGAACAAATGCATCTGGAAAAAGCGGGCTGGGCATCGAGCTAGCGAAAAAGTACGGCGCGGAAATCGTGTCCGCCGATTCGCGGCAGGTGTTCGAAGGGCTGGACCTGGGCTCCGGCAAAGTGACCCCGGAAGAAATGCAAGGTGTGAGTCATCACCTGTTGGACGTAGCAAAGCCGAACGACTTCTTTTCACTGGTAGATTTTCAGGAGCAAGCCTACGCCGCTATCGACGACATCTTAGCCCGCGGCAGCAAAGCCTTTTTGGTGGGAGGCACGGGACTGTACATCAACGCGGTTGTGGACGGCTACCAAATAAAGCGGGAGACCCCGGACATGGAGCTGCGTGCCGAGCTGACCGCGAAAACCAACGAGGAGCTCATCGAGATCATCCGCCAGCATCATCCTCAAGCATTGGAAAAGCTGGACTTGAATAATACCCAGCGGTTAGAGCGGGCAGCAGAGCGTGTCCTTAAAGGCGACACCGCTGAGCGCGTCAACATCCCGCGTTATGAGACGTTGGTCTTGGGCGTGACCTGGCCAAGAGCCGAGCTCTATGAGCGCATCCGCGTGCGCCTGGACAAACGCCTGGACGAAGGTATGATTGACGAAGTGCGCGCCTTAAGAGAACACGGCGCCACCGACGAATTCCTCTACGGCCTGGGGCTGGAGTACCGCTACATCCTCATGTACCTGCGGGGCGAGTTCGATAGCTTCGACGCCTTCTACAACAAACTGTTCATGGAAATCCGCCACCTGGCGAAAGAGCAGATGACCTGGTTCCGGAAACGGAAGGACATCCATTGGATCGACCTGGCGAAAGATGCCATGGGCGAAGCAGAAAATTTAATCGACGAATTTTACGCGCGCGAAGCGTGCGATACGTCAGCGACGCACAAAATGAATGCTACATAACAATAGGAAGCCGGAAGTGTCAAACGACACTTTCGGTTTTTGCGATTTAACAACCAATTTGACAATCGTAACAGCAAACTTGTTTTAGTGATATGATATTGACAGGTTAAGAAAGAAGTGTAACCATCGGACGGGGCAATAAAGATTTTGGTCAGGGCTTTTATGCAGGAGAATCCTATGAACAGGCAGTATCCTACATAGCAGGTTTTGAAAACTCCACAGCGAATGAAATCTATGGAATCGAATAATAAAATATTTGATACAGATATAGATAAGTAATACCAACTTTACCGAAAGATGAGAAAAGCAGGAGCTTGAACATACATTCGTTTACGAGTCCCTCCTTTTGACAGCCAGTAAAAGTAAGATGTTGTCAAAAATGGGAAAGGAGGCAACAGATGGGTAGTATTTTGATATTGACTGGAACGGTGATGGCATCATTGATGATGACGATCTGATGATGGACCTGATGCTGATTGAAGACGCAGAAGAAGAGGAAGAAGAGTGGGAGGATTAGGAGAGAACATGGACGAAATTAAACCGGGAAAATACCGTCACTTTAAAGGAAACGAATACGAAGTATTGTACATCGCCAAGCACTCCGAGACTTTGGAGGACATGGTCGTGTACCGCGCCCTTTACGGCGAAGGCGGCGTGTGGGTGCGCCCAGCATCCATGTGGAACGAAACCGTGGAGAGAGATGGAAAAACATTTAAGAGGTTTGAGAGGGTAGAGTGAATAACACAATACTCTGACTTGTAAAAAATAATTGCAAGACCGTTTTTTAGTATAGATAAAAGTTGTAAAATTCGTTATATAGATTGCGACGAATTACACTTTAGGGGGATAAAATGGGAGAAGATAAATCAGTTGCAAAAGTTGAAAAGATTTCCAATGACAAAAAATGGGCGATATATTCCGTTGGTGATGGAGACGATACCCAATATTTTCTTGTCACAAAAAAAGACGGAAAATTAGCTCATGTTAATTCTCCAAAAGGTGAGTGGGTACGAACCCAGTATAAACAATTGGCAGACCGCATTCTGGAAGACCTGGAAGAGTATGGAGACGAGGAATTTGAGCCAGAATCAATACTTCCTTGGCACTGTACTTTAATCGATAATTTCATTAACATGAGTCATTCTGAAATTGAGCTGATTCTTAATGATAGTTTTCTCAAAAAGAATGATTGGACTTACGGAATAGAATCTGACTGGAAAGACCTTTTTGGCGAAGAAGCTACTCGTGTTGAAGAAATACGTAAATGGCTGAAAGAATGCACTTATATGCAGATGACAGCCGCTTGCTGTATTGGAAATGCATACTTTAGTTTAAATCTGTCATATGTTCTTGCTCTTATGATGGAAAACTTCCATGGCGAAGAATTACAAGATAATTTCGGCAAATTGGCACAATTAGTAGAAGAAAATGTTCCATACGGAATGTATGACGAAATAATGGAAATGTTCGGAAACTTTGAACTTTATTATGGAATTCATTTAGAAGAACTTGGACCGATTATCAATAAAACAATTACTATTGAAAAAGAAAATGACGAAGCTTTTACTGACGAAGATTTTGCAGAAGAAATCATAATCGACGAAGACTTTGAAGAAGAGGCGCCAGACACACAAGAAGAAAAATTTGGTTATGGTTGGACGTTGATAGCAGGTGAAGAAAATCGTCCAGATGGAATCGATATTATGAGAGAACTGGATGAAGAAGGCTTTATTGAAGCGACTCTTACTCTTGCATTGTTTGAAACCGATACTGAAAAGAGAGAGGAACTGATTAAAAAAGCGGCTGATAAAGACAATTCAGAAGGCCTTTGGCAATATTGTGGATGCATTCCACATTCTTACTGTCCAGATCCACATAATACGAAAGATGCCTTATGGGAAGTATATTGCAGACGGGCGGCAGAGTTGGGCTCCGTGGATGCGATGAATGAAATGGGAAATATATTCCATCGCAGAGAACATTATACGGAATCTATGTATTGGTATATTTTGGCAAATGCCTGTGGCCAACCAGATGGAGGATACAGTATAGCAGGAATTGCAGAAGACTGGAAAAATGCTGGTTGCCCTCGCGACTTTATTCCAGGAAGCCCGGGCTTTGATGAATCAAGACATAAATGCGCATTAGCATATCTTGATATACATACACATCAACAGCCTGCGATTTCTCCAGATGAAATGAACCAATACATTGATGATGGAGTAGAAATTGCCGCATTGCTTTTGGGCGATATAAGTGAAGCTACAGAACAATATGAAACTGCGTTAAATGCTTATAAGAAATTAGCTGACAAAGATGATGCTCATTGCTGCAAATGTTATGCAGACATGTTGATGATTGGAAAAGGTATTGAGAGCGATCCGAAAGAAGCGGCTGCTTATTATAAACGAGCAGAAGAAGGCGGAGAGCGTGAAGCAATGTTTGTTGCAGCACAATTTGCAGCTTTGGAAAAGAAATCAAATATGGCGGGATATTGGTATGGAAAAGCAATTAATAGAGGATACGAAATAGCGACAGAAGGTCTTCTTAAGATAAAACTAACGTTATAAACGTATGGGAGAATGAACATGAGCTTATTTGGTAAAAAAAATAAAGAAGTTTGGAGAGATAAAGAAGGAAAGATTCGCTGCTTAGGTGACGCTTGTCCAGTAGAATGTGATGATTCTTGTCCAATATGGCTTAATACTCAAGGCTTAAGTATGTTGAGTATACAGCAGCCGAAAAAAGCTATTGAAATATATGAAAAAGCCCTTGCTATTGCGCCGGATTTTGTAGATGCATGGAATAATTTGGGAACTTCTTATGGAATAAATGATGAACATGAAAAGGCATTTGGCTGCTTTAAAAAAGCTTACAATATGGTGGGAAGAGCTACATCTCTTTCAGGAATGGCTGTTTCTCAAAACAAGTTGGGACGTGAAATTACGGCGTTACAATTATGCGATGAATATGATAAGAAGTTTGGAGAGGGCCAGTTAGATAGTTTAAGAAAAAGCATTATCAATTCCGCATTGAATGATAATTCAAAAAGTCTGTTTGATTATCGATTACTGAAATTATCGAAAATCGGAAAAAAGGATGGAACGATTCAAAATAATAGTGCGGAACTATTTCCGGGAGTTCCGAAGGAAATCTCTAGTGAGGCAGCAGTTACTGTAGGTCAGACGATAAAGAAAATGAATGAATACTGTGCGGACAAAATTATTGGAGCAAAAAAAACTCTTCAGTTAGCAGCTGTCTGGTCCGCATTAACTGGAGTTGGCGCTAGATGCCTTTATGAAAAAGACAATCATATATTTGAAAGCTATTTGTCGATAGATCTTTTATGGAAGCCTTTGGGATTTGAACATATGGACGAATATGTATCTCAACTAATAGGAATGAGGCCAAATGGAGAAGAAATAAAACATTTAATGGCTTACTTTGAAAATGCTTTTTTAGAAATCTATGATGATTATTATGATAAAGAGGACGACCCAACTTCACGGTTATCCGATTGTTGCAGAGGAATGTTCTATTTTGAAAATGGA
>JAKSRL010000034.1 GCA_024403635.1 Lachnospiraceae bacterium
AAGAACGAAATATGATTTGAACAAAGCAGAAGAACGCGCTCATATTTTAGAGGGCCTCTTAAAAGCTTTAGACAATATCGACGAAGTAATTAAAATTGTTCGTGGCAGCAGAACTACGCAAGATGCAAAAGATGCATTAATTCTTCGTTTCGGTTTGGACGATGTTCAGGCACAGGCTATTATTGATATGAGAATCCGTGCGCTGACTGGTCTGGAACGGGAAAAACTGGAAGATGAATTAGCAGAACTTACTGCAAAAATTAAATATTATAAAGAAATCTTAGCAGATGAGAAAAAACTCTTAGGCGTTATTAAAGAAGAAATTCTCATCATGAAAGAAAAATATGGTGATGAAAGAAGAACAAAGATTGGTATCGACGATGGAGATATTGACGATGAAGATCTGATTCCGGATGAAAGTACGGTAATTACCATGACCAGACTTGGTTATGTGAAGAGAATGGACATTGATAATTTCAAAGCCCAGAACCGTGGTGGAAAAGGAATTAAGGGAATGAATGTTATCGATGAAGATGTTACAGATAAGATGTTCATTACTACCACGCATCATAACATCTGGTTCTTCACAAACACGGGACGAGTATATCAGAAGAAAGCATATCAGATTAAAGAAGCTTCCAGAACTTCTCGCGGAGAAAATATTATCAACCTGCTGCAACTTCAGCCAGGAGAAAAGATTGCGACCGCTATGGTTGTGGAAGATATGGAAAGCTCCAAGAATCTTCTAATGGCTACCAAGAACGGAATGATCAAGAAGACTCCGTTAGAAGAATATAACAACATCCGCCAGACCGGTATTATTGCCATCGGTTTAAGAGAGGGCGATGAGCTGATTGATGTAGATATGACAGATGGCGAAAGAGAAATCGTTATGATCTCCAGACAGGGCCATAGCATTCGCTTCAACGAAACCGAAGTAAGACCAACGGGCAGAAGCTCTATGGGTGTTACCGGTATGAATCTGGAAGAGGGCGATGAAATCATTACTTTGGCGTTAGACATTCAGGGTGAATGCATTCTCTTTGCTACCGAAAACGGCATGGGCAAGAGAACCCGTTTCAGTGAGTTCAATGCACAGCATCGTGGTGGTAAAGGTGTTCTTTGCTATAAGTTAAGCGATAAGACTGGAAATCTGGCAGCAGCGGTTGCAGTAGATGATGGCGACCAAATCATGTTGATTACGAATGCAGGTATTGTAATGCGAATGCCAATTCATGGAGTTTCCATCATCGGTAGAAATACTTCCGGCGTTAAACTTATGAATATCAGCAAAGATGAAAACATTAAGGTTTCTGGTATCGCGCGAGTTTTATCCGATTGGATAGAAGAAGAAACGAATGAGGAAAACCTGGAAGTAGTCGATGCGGAAGTATCGGCGGAAGAGACTCCTTCGGAACCTGCTCCAGAAGAATAAGAAAAAATTACCAAAACTGAATTATAAAAATATTTCAAAAAAGGACAATATAAAAAAATGTTGTCCTTTTTTTGTTGAAGTAGTATGATAAAAAGCAAATCTTTGTAAAAATTAAAGATTTTTAAAACAAAAAATCAAAAAGCCAATAAATTGATTCAAAAAAATTTATATGATTTTTTTACAAAAGCACCGGAATTATTTACATTAAAAAGGAAATGGTAAAAAAATGGAAAAATCATTAAAAGATCAGGCAATTAAATATGCAAATCACTTTGCGGTTGTTTTAGAGGCTACGGTTTCGGTTGTTGATTTGGCGGAAAAAAAATATATTCCGGCAGGGGATAGAGAACAATTTGAAGTCTGTGAACATTGTCCGCATAAGAACTGCCAAGGATATGAGCAATTTGCTTATGGTTGTAGAGAGGCGTATCGTTGGGATGGTTTATATACCTTTCACTGTTCTCAGGAAATGGTTTTGGTATGTGCTTCCATCGCTAGTGAAAAAGGGGATCTGGCAGGAGGTCTGGTAATCGGACCTTTATTCCTGGATAACAAAGAGGAAATGCTGAATTCTGTAAGCGATAAGCAATTATTGAAAGCTTTGAATGAAGTGTCAGAATATTCTCCTCATAAAATTCAGGCTATGGCGGAACTCATTGCAGGAATCGCTGGTAACATTTCTGATCTTTCCCATGGAAAGGCTGGCAGGTATTTCTATCGTCAGGAAAGTCTTCTGAATGCAATCTATATCGAGAAAATGAAGAAGAGCGAAATCTCGGATTACTATACTTATCCAATTGCAATCGAAAGAAAACTGCGTACGGCCGTAAGAAGCCGTGATAAAGAAGGCTCCCAGACGTTATTGAATCAGATTTTGGCTCATATTTATGTCTCCAATAACAACAACATCGACGCAATTAAACCGAGAATTACGGAGTTGATTGTCGTTATTTCCAGAGCAGCAGTTGATGCTGGTGCGGATATTAACGAAATTTTCCTGATTAATGAGAATTTTACGACCAACATCGAAGAGTTCACGAACCTGGAAGATTTAAGCGCATGGGTTTCCAACATGCTCCAGAGATTCATTTCCTTCACCTTCGAGTTTGATAAAGTAAAACATGCAGACGCTGTTTACAAAGTAATCGAATATATTAAGTCAAATTACCGGAGGCATATGTCTTTGGAAGATATTGCAGCCAGCACCTACTTAAGCAAGACGTACTTAAGCTCGCTGTTTAAGAAAGAAACAGGCTACAGTATTTCCGAATATATTAATATTGTAAGAATTGAACGGAGTAAATCTCTTCTTATGGAAGAGAACATGAGCATTATTGAGATTGCAAACCTCTGTGGTTTTGAAGACCAAAGCTACTTCACAAAAGTTTTCAAAAATATTGTAGGAATTACGCCAAAGAAGTACCGTGAAAACAGAGGAAAAAATGAAAAAAGGGATATTATATTAAAATGATGAAATTAAGTGATACTCCTGTTGTTATGACAGGAATGCAGAAACCAGTTGCAGCGGGACCTGAGAAGAAAAACTTAAAAGAAGGCACCATCGCGTATCAGATCTTAAAAAACCATAACACATCCGAAAATATGGACAAGCTCCAGCTTCGTTTTGATAAGCTGACTTCCCATGATATTACCTATGTTGGTATTATCCAGACCGCAAGAGCTTCGGGTCTTGAAAAATTCCCGATGCCATATGTTTTGACCAACTGCCATAATTCCCTTTGTGCGGTAGGCGGAACCATTAACGAAGACGACCATGTTTTTGGTTTAACTTGTGCACAGAAATATGGCGGAGTATATGTACCTCCTCATCAGGCAGTTATCCATCAGTTCGCAAGAGAAATGATGGCAGAAGCCGGCTCTATGATTTTAGGAAGCGACTCTCACACCCGTTATGGTGCTCTGGGTTGTATGGCAATTGGAGAAGGCGGCGGAGAATTAGCAAAACAGCTGCTGATGAAAACTTATGATGTGGATATGCCGGAAATCATCTGTGTTTATCTCACAGGAAAACCTGAAAAAGGCGTAGGCCCACAGGACGTAGCCTTAAGCTTAGTCGGCGCAACCTTTGGAAACGGCTATGTAAAAAATAAAGTATTAGAATTCGTAGGGCCAGGCGTTGAAAATCTTTCCGTAGATTTCCGTATCGGTATCGACGTAATGACCACTGAAACCACTTGCCTTTCTTCCGTATGGCAGACTGACCTTCAGGTAAAAGACTACTATGCAATCCATGGAAGAAGCGAAGCTTATAAAGAATTAAAACCAGCAAACGAAGTATATTATGATGGCTGTGTAGAAATCGACTTAAGCAAGATTAAGCCAGTCATCGCAATGCCGTTCCATCCAAGCAATGTGTATACCATCGAAGAAGTAAATGCAAACCCGGAAGACATCTTAGCAGAAGTAGAGAAAAATGCAGCAGTCAGCTTAGAAGGCGCTGTAGACTATTCCTTAAGAGATAAAATCCGTGACGGAAAACTTTATGTAGAGCAGGGAATTATTGCAGGTTGTGCTGGTGGCGGATTTGAAAATATCTGTGCAGCAGCAGACATCCTGAGTGGAAAAGAAATCGGAAACGGCGAATTTACCTTAAGCGTATATCCGGCAAGTATGCCGATTTATATGGAACTGATTAAGAACGGTGTGGCAGCAGATATCCTTCAGACCGGCGCTGTTCTGAAGACCGCATTTTGTGGACCATGCTTTGGCGCAGGAGATACTCCGGCAAACAACGCCTTCAGTATCCGTCATTCTACCCGTAACTTCCCGAACCGGGAAGGCAGCAAACCGCAGAGCGGACAGATTGCTTCTGTAGCCTTAATGGATGCAAGATCTATCGCTGCAACCGCAGCAAATAAAGGCTTCTTAACCGCAGCTACGGACTTCGACGTAGATTACACAAAGAGAAATTACTACTTCGATAAGAGCATCTATGAAAAACGAGTATATGACAGCAAGGGCATAGCAGAACCTAGCGTAGAAATTAAATTCGGTCCAAACATCAAAGACTGGCCAAAGATGGAAAACTTAAAGAAAAACATCTTACTGAAAGTTGTCAGCGAAATCCATGACCCAGTTACCACAACCGACGAATTAATTCCTTCCGGCGAAACTTCCTCCTATCGTTCCAATCCATTAGGACTGGCAGAGTTTACGCTTTCCAGAAAAGACCCAGCTTACGTAGGTGAAGCAAAGAAAGTTCAGAAAGCAGAAAACGCCAGAGTAAACGGAACTTGTCAGGTAGAAGCCCTTCCGGAAATCAAAGAAGTAAAAGAAATTATCGGCGAACATTTCGAACTGAAAGACGATAGCTTCTGCATCGGAAGCACCATCTACGCAGTAAAACCAGGCGACGGCAGCGCAAGAGAACAGGCTGCTTCCTGCCAGAAAGTTTTAGGCGGATGGGCAAACATCGCGAAAGAATATGCAACCAAGAGATACCGCTCCAACCTGATTAACTGGGGCATGATTCCATTCCTGTGGCAGGAAGAAGAACTTCCATTTGCAAAAGGAAACTGGATTTTCGTTCCGGACGTTGCAGAAAAAATCGCAGCAGGCGCAACAAGCTTTGAAGCATACGTCGTAAATCCAGAAGATAAGGAAGACAACTTCAAGCAGATTATTCTGAAGATGGATCCGCTGACAGAAGATGAAAAGACCATCGTTCTGAAAGGATGTCTGATTAATTATTATAAGGCGTGAAGCTGTCATAGGTATTATTAGAAAAGCCAGGAAACATTTATACAAATAATGCATAAACGAATTTCTGGAAATATCTTCTATATATATTGTTGCGAAACATTTATGCAGAATATGTATAATAAAATGTTTACGCGTATACCTTATTGACAAAAGAAGTATACAAGAATAGAATTCGAGGCACATCGGAAAACGATGTGCCTTTTCTTATGAGTGGCGAGTTCTTGCTACAAAAAAATCCATATAAAAAGAGGACTGCGAATGAAAAAAATTGTCTTAGCCGTTTTTGACTGCAGCTGGGAGTATATTGATAAATTTTCGGATTACATCAAACGAAAAAAAAGTCTACCGTTTGAAATTCTAGGGTTTTCCAATCGAGAAGCTCTATGGAATTATGTAGAATCCAACAAAATTCATGTGCTTTTATTTTCGCAAGAAGAGTTGGTAGATGATGAAAAATCGGGAGAAGAAATTTGCGAACAGTTTGTCTCTCATACCAATGTGGGAAAGTTTATTTATCTTGGAAAACAACGAAAAAACAAATCTACTCTCCGATACATTAATAAATATCAGTCAATGGAAACAATCATAAAAGAATTACTGAATGTTATGGAAGTGGATCCTCCTGAGGAAACTCCACAATCCTATACTATGATAGGAATTTATTCCGTTGTACCAGAAGAGAAAACTTTTCAGGCGACCTTATCCTTAGTGTCCAATTTGGCAATGGGTAGTAGTATTCTTTATCTTAGTTTCGACCGTTTTTCAATTCTTGATCCAGAACAGAATGGGAATTCTTCCATATCCGATTTAATATATTTCTTTAAAACCAATCCGAAACAAATCAAAGAAGAATTAAAAAAAACAGTTGGCCGCTATCGAGGCTTTGATTTTCTAACTGCACCATTAGAGCAAAGCGATATTGACGAATTAAATTATGCAGAATGGAAAGACTTCTTTTCCCGATTGGCTACGGAAGGAAATTACGAACAAATTGTCATAGATATGTATGAGGCCTTTAAAAATCTGGAAGAAATTTTTCATTGTTGTGAGAAAGTCTATGTTCCAATTGCAGGAAATGAATACGCATTGAAAAAAGCAAGAATGAAGAAAATGCACTTATTCGAAAGAGGAAGACAAGACCTAGTGGAAAAGTTGGTGATGATGAATCTGGAGGGGTAGAGAATTTGTAATAAACATTCTGGGAAAAAACTGTTCCGAAGAAAGAAGACGAAGGAGAACCTATGGGATTAACGGAAGAATTAAAAAATAGATTGGTAAACAGTATCGATTTGTCAAGAAATATCAGTGATGAAGAACTGAACGATATTATTTCCAAGTTGGTTTTTGAGGAATATCGGGAAAAACATTTGTCCTTGAAGGAAAAAGAAAAAATATGCCGGGAACTTTTTCACTCCATTCGTGGGTTGGATATTTTAGAAGAAGTGTTAGCGGAGGATGAAATTACGGAAATTATGGTGAATGGACCGAATCATATTTTTATTGAAAAGCAAGGA
Organism: Lachnospiraceae bacterium; assembly: GCA_024403635.1. GTDB lineage: Bacteria > Bacillota > Clostridia > Lachnospirales > Lachnospiraceae > RGIG5612. Next base: position 6,673 of record JAKSRL010000034.1, read on the forward strand.
AAGATACAAAAATATGAGGGAACGTTTTCTTCGGAAGAGAAGCTGATGGATATTATCCAGCAAATTGTGGCGGGCGCCAATAAACGGGTAAATGAAGCCTCACCGATTGTGGATACCCGACTAAAAGATGGAAGCAGAGTAAATATCGTACTGAATCCCATCGCAATAAATGGTCCGGTAATGACTATCCGAAAGTTTCCAAAAGAAGCCATAACGATGGAGAGATTAATTGCTATGAAAAGTATTACACCGCAGGCAGCTGATTTTTTGGAACGGCGGGTAAAAGGTGGAAGCAACATATTTATCAGCGGAGGAACCGGATCCGGAAAGACCACTTTTTTGAATATTTTGGCTGGATTTATTCCAAAAGAAGAACGGGTTGTGACCATAGAAGATTCTGCGGAACTTCAGATCAAAGGAATTGAAAACTTAGTAAGTCTTGAGTGCAGGCCAGCAAATACAGAAGGTGAAAATGAAATTACCGTGAGAGATTTAATAAAGACATCTTTACGAATGCGGCCAAATCGGATTGTTGTTGGAGAAGTAAGAGGCGCCGAAGCTTTGGATATGCTCCAGGCAATGAATACTGGCCACGATGGAAGTTTGTCTACAGGTCATGGAAATTCTCCTTTGGATATGCTGACCCGTCTTGAGACCATGGTGATGATGGGAGCAGATATTCCCTTAGAAGCAATAAGAAGCCAGATTGCATCTGCCATAGATCTTATGGTTCATCTGGCAAGAATGAAAGATGGTAGCCGAAAGGTTGTGGAAATATCAGAAGTTGCAGGGTATGAAAAGGGTGCCTATATGATGAATACGCTCTTTGTATATGGTAAGCGAGAAATAATAGAGACAGCAGAAAAATCAGGAATGCGAAAGGATAATGGAAAAAAATATTCTGCCCGTCTTTATCCAACGGGGAGAAAAATGATAAGAAAGAAAGGTGCAGAATTATGGAGCTCCTTACAAAAATCAAAGATGGAAATAAATTAAAAATTGAAATGTCGCGTAGAGACAAAATAAAGGAAATAATAACATATACGATAATTGTATTAATTCTTTATATGTTCTTTCATTCGTTTTTCGTCCTTTTCCTGCTTCCGGGAATCCTTTATTTTTATCACGGATTTTATAAAAGAATCTTGCTACAGCAAAAGCTAGAAAAAATAAATTTGCAGTTTAAGGATGCCATAAAAGCTTTAGCTGCAGCATTAAGGGCCGGAAAATCCATAGAGAACGCCCTAGGGGAAAGCTTAAAAGAAATGCTGGTGATTTACGGAAGGGAAGCACCTATCAGCAGAGAACTGATTATCATGGTAAATCAGGTGTCTCTTGGAATTCCGTTGGAAAAAGCCTTTGAAGAATTTGCTCTTCGCAACGAAACAGAAGACATCAATACCTTTGTTTCCGTTTTCAAAATTGCAAAACGAACAGGTGGGGATTTAGTGGAAATAATCAATAATACAGCGGATAGTATTGCTGACAAAATTGACACGAGGAACGAGATTTCCGTTGTAATTAGTTCAAAGAAATTAGAACAAAAAATTATGTCCATTATGCCACTAGGAATTCTATGTTATATCCAGGTTGCTGCTCCAGATATGTTGACGCCACTGTACGGAAATATAAAAGGATTCATGATTATGATGATCTGTCTTTTGGTCTATGTAGCCGCTTACTTCTTATCCGTAAAGATTATGAACATCGAGGTGTGACATGATATATACATATGTGGGCATTACGATTCTTATCAGCACCTTATTTATTATACAAAAAACGTATAAAAACACCCTGTTTAAAAATCTAGATAAAAAAGAACATCCGTTGAAATTTTTCTATCCTCTTTCTGCCAGATGTCTGGATTTATTTCGAAAATATATTCCGGAAAAACATGGGACGAAAATAGAAACCATGTTAAAACGTCTTTACGTAAAAGAAAATATCGAGAAAGAGAAATATATTTATGATGTTCGGAAAATCGCTTACGCCTTGATAATTGTTGCTTTTATCGGAGTTATGGGAACGGTGGTTTGCTTTACTAATCAGAAAATGCAGACCATAAATCAATTGAATCGAAGAGAGCCAGGAGGAGGTTCCGACAGCATTCCGATTCAAGTAGATTACGATGGGAAGACAGAAAATATTAATTTGGAGATTGAAGAACGACAATATTCTCAGGACGAAGTAAATGAAATTTTTGACAGGATAGGTGAAGAAATAAAACAGAAAATTCTGGGAGAAAACGAGAGTCTTGACAAGGTAAATAAGCCTTTAAATTTAATTTCTGAATATCAGAATGTGAAAATATATTGGGAAATAGAGGATTTAGACCACGTTGCGTATAATGGGGATATCTCGGTGGATAATGTGGATAACCAGGGTAAATTAGTTAATTTATATGCAAATTTGGCATTAAACGAGGATAAAAGGACCGTACTTATCCCAATTTTACTAGTCCCAAGGGAACCGGATGAGAAAGAAATTCTAATTGAGGCAATCAAAAAGTCTATAGAAAAAACGAATAATATCTATGAAGCTAAGGTAAATCTACCTGAAAAAATCAACGAGAAAAATATCCAATTTAAAAAAATAAAAGAGAACAAAGATCTGGCATTATTGATTTTAGCGTTGGTAGGTCTTGCTGCCCTGCTGGGGGGATATGATAAAACGCTGGAAAAGAAAATCACGAAACGAAGTGAAGAGATGATGATTGATTTTACAGAAATCGTTTCCAAACTTTGTCTGTTATATGCAGCGGGCTTAAGCGTATTGAAAGCCTGGGAAAGAATTGTAGAGGAATACGAAAAAAAAGGAACAACGAGATTTGCTTATCAGGAAATGCGTTTGGTATTAGAAAAAATAAAAAGCGGAGAAAGTGAAAGAGTCGCTTATTCCGAATTTGGAAAACGCTGCGGACTTCATTCTTATATCAAACTGGCGAACATTTTGGAGCAGAATATCGCTTTAGGGTCAAAAGGCTTGAAGGCTAGTTTGCAAACAGAAGTAGAAGAAGCGTTTGAAGATAGAAAACGATTGGCAAGAAAAAAAGGAGAAGAGGCAAGTACAAAGCTTTTGGTTCCTATGGTTCTAATGTTGATTGTAGTCATTGTAATAATAGCGGTACCGGCATTAATGTCCTTTTCATTTTAGGACATAGAGTCGATGAAATAAAAACAAAGGAGGGAGACATATGATTAAAACAATAACTGGTAAATTGAAAAATATTTTTTCCTTTGGTTTAAACAAGATTCTGAGGGATGACGATGGAGTAGGGGTTGTAGAAGTAATTTTAATTCTGCTGGTCTTAGTTGGATTAGTAATTATCTTCAAAGATCAGATTGTAGCTTTGGCCAAGACTATTTTCCAAAATATTAATAGTCAAGTTAATTCTATTTAAAGGAGCGGCAAGGCCGGATGGACATTATGCAAGTGGAAGGAAAGAAAAAAAGAAAAGAATGGAAAGCAAGCATTACCATTTATTTGACTTTAATGTTGGTCCTCATTATGGCATTGATTTGCACTTTGGTGGAGTCCGGCCGTGTCAGCGCCGTTAATTCTAAGCTTCGAAGTATCACTTATATGTCTGTAGATTCTTGCTTTGCAGAGTTTGCAGAACCTTTATTTTCCCAATATGGAGTTATGTTCCTTTGGAACGATGAAAACGAGTTTATTGAAAAGTTTAATAATTATGTGACACAGAATCTGACTCTTGCCGGAACCGTAGCAAGAAATGATTTGGTGTTGTATCGGATGAATCACGAAGGAAGTGAATTGACCGATATTACTTGGGCAACCGATGATGATGGAAAAGTTTTTGCAGATCAAGTGGAAGAATATATGAAGTATCACGCAACCCAGACCATGATTCAGAAAATCTTATCAGATATCGGGATTTTTGAACAGAGTGATCAGATTAGCGGCTTTATGGATCAGGTGCAAAAGTACAAAGACATCTTTATAAAAGTAGAAAAGTCTGTATCGAATATTAGTGACAAAATCGAAAAAGCGAAAAATCTAGCTCAGAATCCAAAGAATTTATTACATGAATTAATGGGAAGTGTGGAAGGCTATGAAAAAGAGGGAAATGAAAAACAGGCCAAGGAGTTTCATTCTCAAATTTCGGAGTTAGAAAAAACAAAAAATAATTTAACGGAATATTTAGAAGAGATTAACGAAGAAACGGAAACTTATTATCGCAGCGTGGCAGAGGCGAAAGAGGCTGTGAGTTATTTGGAAACGGAACTGAAGGAAAAGGAAACCGTCTATGACAAAGAAGTCTATAAAGTTGTAGAAGAAGAATTACAGGATATCAAAACGAAAAGTGCAGATACAGATGCTGATTATTATCACGTTGTTGAAAATGCCAATGTAACGAATGGCTATATACAGAAATTAAATGAGTTGGATGCGTTAATAGAAGATGGAAAAGCTGGTTTAACACCGGAACGAACAGAACTTTTGAAATCGGAAATTGCAGAGTTTGAGATGATGTTTTCTGATTTTAATCTAGATCAGTTGGGCGTAAATTTTGAGAGTTTATCGGTGAACCAGGAAAGTGATGATTTTTTAGCGACTATCTCAGATTTGTTCGAAGGTGGCATTATGAAATTTATTGCTGGAGAGCTATCGAAAAAAACAACGGATATGTCTGATTTCCCATCCAAAACGATAGGAAAAGGAAAAATGCAGGAAGGCAAATCGCAGAGCGGGGCCAAAGAAGAGGACAAAGAGAGTTTGTTAGATGTTGGAATCAATAAAGGGCTATTCAGCGAATACGTGATTGAATTTTTTGGAAATAAAATGGAAGGAAAGAAAAACACGGCACTGGATTATGAGACCGAGTATGTAATTTCTGGAAAGAAAAGTGATAAAGAAAATTTAGAGTCCGTTATCAATAGAATCATTTTAATTCGTATGGGATTAAATTTTATCAGCTTGTTAAAAGACCCTGCAAAAAAATCGGAAACGTATGCTCTGGCCACATCGATTATTGGATTTACTGGTCAACCGCTTTTAATCAAAATTATGCAGCTTCTTATTATGTCTGCATGGACTATGGCAGAAAGTATGATTGATGTAAAAGTTCTATTGGGCGGGAAAAAGATTGCAACTTTGAAAAGTGGGGATGATTGGAATTTGTCTTTGGAGGGGCTAAAGAATTTCGCACCAGATACGATTACAGGAACAGACAGTAAAAAGGGAATGAGATATGAAGATTATTTAAGATTGTTGCTATTGATGGAAAACCGGACAAAGTTGTATTTCCGGACGATGGATATGATTCAGGCAAATATGTGCAAAAACGAAAATGAAAACTTCCGGTTTAACGATTCTATGCAGGCAGTAAAGATAACAGCAACCTACAACTCACCGAGACTGTTTGTTCTGTTGCCAATGGCAGAAAAATTTTTATCGGATGTTGATGGTGGCTATCAGTTCTCCATCCAACAAGAATATGCATATTAAAAAATTTGAGGCAGAGAAAAATGTCCTTTGTTTATAAGAAAGACCGTCCTATGAAAACTACCATAATAAAAATCAATAAAAAAGGCACCCTCGTGAGCAAACAAGGTCTTCATCTGATTAGAGAAAGGGCATTTTTCTCTGCCTGGAAAGAAAGAGCAAGTCTGACCCTAGAAACTGCAGTTGTACTTCCAATTTTTATGTTCTTCATCATTGCTATCTTGAATTTTCTGGTGATTCTTTCTTTGCAGTCGGAAATTCAATTAACTATGGAAGAGACGGCAAGGAGCATTGGTAAAAAGGCCTATTTGGTCGATTGCGCGGAAGACTTGATTTCTTCCAATCCTTCCGATGTAGATAGCGATACGGAAAGTCTTCTATCTGCAGGAATCAATTCTTTGACTATTAAAACATGGATGATGAAGGATGGTTTGAAAGAGCGGTTGGATCGTTCTCAAATCATTGATGGGGCGGCAGGATTATATACCTATAATTCTTCCTATGATGAAGAATCCGGAATATTAGATTTGGTTGTTACCTATAATTATCAGATTCCATTTCTTCCTAAATCTATAGGAACTGTTGCTTTGGCACAACGTTGTTATAGTCATGTGTGGATAGGTAAGAAGCTGGATCAATCCGATGGTGGAAAACAGGAAAGGGAATCGCATACCGTTTATGTAACTCCTTATGGAAAGGTTTATCACACATCGAAAGATTGCAGATATCTGGATTTGTCCATTCGTCAGATTTCGGTTTCTACGCTTTCATCGGAAAGAAATGCAGATGGAAAAATTTATGAAAAATGTACTTGTGCGAATCATGTGGTAGCAGGCGATATGGTCTATGTTACCGATTATGGAACGAATTGGCATACCGATATTAATTGTTATGGACTGAAGAGAACAGTGAATGAAATCGATATATCCGAAATTGGATCGTTGCACGTATGCCCAAAATGTGGAGAAAATCATTGATATGCAAATTGAAGAAATTGCAAAAGGAATTCTTTTATTAGGCTTTTTATTTGTAGCCGCTTGGATCGATTACAAGAACAAGGAGCTTCCCTTGGTATTGATTATATTGATGGCCCTCTTCGGAATAGTTTTTCAAATAGTTGTAAGACAGGTCGCTTTTTGGAATTTGTTTTTGGGGTGTCTCATCGGAATTTTGTTTTTGGGAATCGGGAAAATCACAAGGCAGGCATTGGGCTATGGAGACGGATTAATTTTAGTCGCTACAGGAATCTTTTTGGGCTTTTCGGAAAATGTGCTTTTGCTCTTGTTGGGAGTTTTGCTGGCGTCTGTTTTTTCTATCGGTCTGCTGATGTTCCGAAAGAAAACAAAGAAAGATGAGATTCCCTTTATGCCGTTTTTATTTGCAGGATATGTATTCCTGTTGATGTTTTGAAAAAGTTGGAGGAGGAAAATGAAAAAAGTAAAATTAAAAGCCGCTTTTACGTTAGAAGCGGCAGTAGTAGTACCGATTGTTATGGTGATTATTGTATCTATGCTTTTTATTGCATTTTTCGTTCATGATTGTGTGGTGATGAATACGGTTAGTTCTTACATAGTTATGGAAAATGCAACAAGATATTCGGAGCAGCCCGAGGCGTTAAGCGATGAAATCCTGCAAATGCTTTCCAAGCGGATGATTATTGCAAAAAATATTGCTGCAGAAGTAACGGGCGATGAAGAGCAACTTTCTGTCAAAGGAAGCAGCGATTATTTTATGCCGATTCCTATGGTACAGGAGTTAACGGATATCTCCAACGCATCTACTTCTATTCATATTTCCAATTTGAAAGGAAGAAAAACGTTGCTGAAATATAAGGCCATATGTGATGGATTTCAGGATGTAATTGGAAACGCGGAAGAACAGGAAATAGAAGAATCATAAAAATGGACGAGTGTCAAAGAGGCAGGAAATGAATATTAGTTTTAAGAAAAATATCAACCGTAATTATATGGTAATAGAAAACGTTTCTGAGTTTAAGGAAAATAATTTTAAAGTCCAAATGTTACTGAATAATCGAATCACGGGAATATTGAAGTTTGATTATGAAGTCATAAACGGAGAAGTTAATTTCCTTTATGACGTTTCTTCCAAGCAAGCTTTATCAAAACAATATGAAAAGAGAAGAATGTCTTTTGATAATCTGCGAGTTCTATTGTTGTCCTTAAAGACTATGATTTATGCGCTAGATGAATATCTATTGGATCCCGACGATGTGAATATAAAAAAAGAATGCATTTTTGTTGATCAAAGTGAAAACAATTTTGAGTTTTGTTATTATCCGTTTTATAACGGAAACATTGTTTTAGAGTTACGTGAATTGTTTGGAAATATTCTTCCCATTGTGAATTATGAGGATGAACGAGCCGTCAGATTAGCTTATGAACTATATGAAAAAACCCAGAATGATAGTTTTACCATCAGTGATTTATTAGAAATCCTAAGCGAAGAAAATACCAAAGGATTTATCATGATGGATATACCGGAGGACGTTTCTTTCGAAGAACAGGAAACCTCTCCAGCAATCCTCAAAGAATCGGAGAAAAAAGTATATTCCGGAGAAGTCGAAGATCCGTCATTTTTTGTAAAATTATCTCGTTACTTAAAAGGGCGGGGAGTTCTGGACGTATTGGAAGATATTAATAACGGGGAATTTATGGACCGGGTTCGAGAGTATGGATATGGAGAAGAATTCAGCTATAAAAATATTATGAATACATATGCGGTGGAAACCGTGAAAGAAGAAGCAGACTATGATCTGGGCCTCGAGTTTTTT
>JAKSRL010000035.1 GCA_024403635.1 Lachnospiraceae bacterium
TGCTTATAATATCACCCGTCTTACCGATTGTCAACACTATTTTTTTACTTTTTTTAAAAAATTTTGTGTGTCTAATCTCTTCTTTATTCTCTTAGAACGGGCAACATCTATTGTAGCAAATCTTTTGCAAAATGCAACCATTAAAAAACATTTTTTTCATTGTTTTTTATGGTTGCATTTTCATTTTTTATTGGTTACCCGGAATTATTTTCCCAGTATTTCTGATAATTCCAACGGAACGTCTTTTATAATGCATCCATTTGGATTAAAAATAAATTTATCATCCAGGTTCAGCACAAACTCTCCAGCAGTTCTTACCGCATGGGAAAGGTTGGATGGACGCTCAGAATCGCCAATATTAAACGTTATTATTCCTTCTTTAAGCAATTCCTCATATAAAGCAGTATCAGCCTTTATATTGCAGTTCACAATATCATCGCATTCAAGGAATTTTTCTTCAAAGGTTTTATCTTCTATTACGATTCCATTTTCTTTTACTTCACGTATTCTGCTATTCTCGATAACATCTACTGGATACTTATATGGTTTGCTATCCAAAGCTTCTGCATCTGTCTGCGCGAAACGTTTTCTCATTACATACATATGAATAACTTCTGTATCACTTCCAAATTCTTTATAATTAGTAACGATTGTTACCTTCTTTCCAATGCTTGCAAGGAAAGTTGCTGTGTCAATTGCCGGATATCCATCGCCCCATACGACAACTCTTTCTCCAACTTTCTCCGGCATTCTATCGCCCGGATGATATGGACAGTTAACCTTTGGACAAGCAATAACTGCCTCAAACGGTTTGATTTTTTCTGTGTATCCATATACACCGGATGGAACGCAGGATACCGCACCGGTTGCATTCACTACAAAATCAAACTCTTTCAGTTCTTCTATTGTAGGAGCCGTTTCCATTTTTACAGTTACAGTAGATTTTGCCAACTGATTCCGAATCCAGTCCGCATACCATTTCATTTTTTCTTTTCCCGGAGCCATACAGCATCCTAAAATAGCGCCGCCCAATTCTTTCTTCTTTTCGAACAAAGTAACTTTATGTCCCAAAAGCGCTGCTCTTCTCGCAGCTTCCATTCCTGCAGGGCCGCCTCCCACAACTGCAATATTCTGTGGGTTTTCTGTTTTCTTCAATTCATCGAATTCCGGTCTTCCGCATGCAGGATTAATTGCACATGTAATTTCTTTCTGTGCCATCATCGATTCCTGCCAGCATCCTTCCAAACAAGAAATGCAGCGACGAATATCTGCAACCTTACCAGCTCTTGCTTTAATCGGCCAATAAGGATCGCATAAAAGCTGTCTTGCCAAACCAATCATATCCGTCTTGTTATCCGCAATCAGCTGATCACAATAATCCGGATTCCGGAACGTATGGGTATTGATAACCGGTATCTTTACCGCTTTTTTAATTGCTTCCGACGCATAAACAGTCCAGCCTTCCGGATACTGCATTGGGTCAAATCCTGCGCCTGGGCTTTCCTGAATGCATTGGCTTAAATCGAGAGCATCTACTCCTGCCTCTTCCAAAACTTTTGCAACTTCAATACTTTCTTCCAATTCTCTTCCGCCTGGTACCCATTCATCAACAGAGTATCTTACGAGAAGTGGGAAATCTTTACCGCATTTCGCTTTAATCTCGGAACAGATTGCTAATAAGAATCGCATTCTATTTTTGAAGCTTCCACCAAACCGATCATTCCGTTTATTAAGGTATGGGCTCATAAAATCCGAAATTAAATATCCATGCGCTGCATGTAATTCTACTCCATCAAAGCCAGCCTGTTTTACTCTCCATGCTGCCTCGACAAATGTATCAACCATAGCCAGTACTTCTTCTGTAGTCATAGCACGAACAGACTTACCTTTTTCTTCTGCATTTGCATAAACAATTTCATGTCCTGCAGACCAAGGCAATTTTATTACTCTGTCTGTTGAGGACATATAATTATGTCTAGGAATTGCTGCCTGGCGTCCCGGATGCTGAAGCTGGCAAATTGCTTTTGCTCCATATCTCTGAATAGATTTTGCAAGTCTTGCTAAACCCGGAATATAATTATCGCCATCGGCTACAAGGCCAGTTACCGTTGGTCTTCCGCTTTTCCCATCTGGACTAGTCGCTCCGACAATGAGCATGCCTACTCCGCCTTTCGCGATTTCACTATGATGGTGAATATCTCTCTCGCTTACTTCTCCATCTGCATGGGAAGAACTTACATCTGTCGGCGCATGAACTATGCGGTTTTTCAGAACCATATTTCCAATTTTAATTGGTGAAAAAAGATGATCAAAATAAGTTTCCATACACTTCTCCATTCTGCTGCTCATTGCAGCTCATATAAAAAAGACTGTTGAGGGATTCCCCAACAGTCTTAATTATAACACTAGTTTTTAAGAATTAAAGACCAGCCTGCTCCATAAGTGATGGAATCTTGTCTTCCCATCCAAGAGTCATAATGTGAGCGCCCTGGCAGTAATCTTTGCACTCGCGGATAATACGAGCTGCGATTTCTGTACCAGTAATACCAGCTTTTGTTCTTTCTTTATCAGCTTTCAGTTCATCAATAATAGATGCAGGAATTGAAATACCAGCAACGTTATTGTTCATGAAGTTGCACATTCCAGCGTTCTTAGGAATGATGATACCTAACTGAATAGGAACATCAAATTCTTTCTTTGCAATCTCTGCAAATTTAATATATCTCTCAGAATCAAAAACAGCCTGTGTCTGGAAGAACTGAGCACCAGCTTTAATCTTGCGCTCCATCTTAACGAGCTGTGCATCCAGAGAGTCACTGCATGGTGATACAACAGCGCCTTTAGCAAATGTAGGAGCCTCGCCTTCGAGTTCCTGTCCACCAAGGTCGATACCTTTTTCTAACTGTCCCATTGTATAAAGTAAAGAAACAGAGTCAAGGTCGAATACAGGTTTTGCACCTGGGTGGTCGCCTAATTTTGTATAGTCACCAGTAAGTGCTAATACGTTATCAATACCAAACATTGCTGCACTTAAGAGATCAGACTCAAGAGCAATCCTATTTCTATCACGGCAAGTCATCTGGAAGATAGGGTTGAATCCTTCATCCTTTAATGCTTTGCAAACAGCAAGAGATCCAAGACGCATAACAGAAGACTGGTTATCAGTTACGTTGATAGCATCAATCTTTGTGAGGTACTTCTTAGCACTTTCGATCATTTCTTCAATATGGATTCCCTTAGGAGGACCTACTTCTGCAGAAACAACAAACTTACCTTCTTTAAATAAATCTGTAACTTTCATTTTATCGCTCCTTATAAATTATTCAGATTGTTTACATTCTTTAGTTGCATCATCAGTGGAATAATCACGAATCTGTACTGGTGCATTTTTGAGAATATCGATACGTCCAAGTTTCGTGAGACGTTTCTGAATTCTTTCCCAACCGCATTCCATGTTCGGATCAACTTCGCACATACCATTCTTAGCGCCGCCGCACTGTCCGTTTACTAAGCTCTTAGAGCAAGCAGTAATTGGGCAGATTCCGCCAGTTCCATTAAGGAAGCACATACCACACTGATCACAGTCAAATTCCTGAGGTGTAACGCCCTGGAAGCCTGGAAGACGAAGAGTATCGCATGCAGCAACAACTTTTTTGTCTTCTAACAGTCCAGCAACCGTCTGCACACCAACGCCACAGGAAAATACTAATACAACATCTGCTGCTGCGATCTCGTCTTTACGAGCTTCCAGGTGCAGCTTCAGATTTTCTGGATTACAGATATAATCCATTGTTAAAATTCCAGTAACTTTACCAGCATCGCTAAGCTCTTTCTGGAGTTCGGTAGCACATTTCTCTGGGAAGTAAACTTCCTTGCATCCGAAGCAATTGAGAATAAATGCTTTACCTACCACCAATGCATCGATGGTTTCTTTTGCTTTCAATTGGGTAATCAGCATATTATTTCACCTCCATGATTGCTTGTTTGCCAGATTTGATCCATTTAACCAGAGGAATCTTAGAGGAGCAGATATACTGACAGCATCCGCACTCGAAGCAGTCTCTGATATTGTTAGCAAGAAGAGCCTTTGGATCATTTTCTTTGCCAAATTTATAGAAGTTCAATGGAGCAAGTTCCATTGGGCAAACGTCCATACAACGTCCGCACTTAATACACTCGTTAGCTTCTGTGTAATCAGTATTAACAGCAATGATACCATTAGAGCCTTTGATGATTGGAACGTTTGTGTTCTCAAGAACAGCACCCATCATCATACCGCCCATCTTAATGGTTGCATCTTCTCTTGTGATGCCGCCACAGTAGTCGATGATATCCTGTACGTTTGTACCGATCTTAACCATGAAGTTTGCAGGCTCTTTCATGAAATCACCAGTTACAGAAACTGCACGCTCAACGAGAGGCATGCCCTTCTGAATAGCATCAGAAATAGCAACTGCTGTACTTACGTTAGCAACAACAGCTCCAACATCCGCAGGAAGTCCGCCGCTTGGAACCATACGTTTCATAACGTTCTTAATGAGCATCTTCTCAGCGCCCTGTGGGTATTTTGTACGAACAGTAGCGACTTCGAGAGTCTCATCATCAGCAACCTTAGCTTCCATAAGCTCAATTGCGTCTGGTTTATTGTCTTCGATGACAATGATGCCCTTAGGAGCTGCAACAGCTTTCATAACAGCCTTCAGACCGAAGATAACATCATCTGCATACTCTAAGAGAACGCGATGGTCAGCTGTCAGATAAGGTTCACATTCACAGCCATTTAAGAGTACTGCATCAATAGGTTTTCCAGGAGTTAATTTAACTGATGTTGGGAAACCTGCACCACCCATACCTGTGATACCTGCGTCTTTAACGATTGCAACGATTTCTTCCGGAGTCAGTTCCTCAAGAGGTTTTGCTGGCTTAACAGAATCAGCAAGAGTATCAAGTCCATCGTTCTTAATTACGATAGCTTCTACGTCAACACCTTTTGAATGTGGACGTGGCTCAATAGCGATAACAGTACCACTTACACTAGAGTGTACGTTTGCGCTAATGAATGCAGAGGCTTCTGCAATAAGCTGTCCTTTCTTAACGGTATCACCAACCTGAACAACCGGTTTGGCTGGAGCACCAGCGTGCATAGAAACTGGAATAACTACAGTCTCTGGAGCCGGGAATGGTTTCAGTGGAATATCTTCTGCAAGTTCTTTGTTCTCGCTTGGATGAATTCCTCCATTGTAGCCAGTTAATCTGCTGTCACGAATTGCTGTTACGTAATCATGAACAACTTTAAAGTTTGTCTTGGAATAGTCACGCAGCTGTACATCCTGATTGATGAAATCACACTGACGTCCCTGTTTTTCCAATCTCTGGTAAATTTTCTCCCATGCGCAGTCTTTCTTAGGATCAACGTCGCATTCTCCGTTCCTTGCACCGCCGCGCTGTCCATTCATGAGGCCTTTGGAGCCGTCAACAACAGGACAGATCCCGCCGGTCATGTTCAAATAGCTCTCTCCGCATGCGCCACAGGTTTTCTGTGTCAATGCCATTCCATGATGACCAATGTAATTCAGTGAGTTGCTGGCAGCGATAACTGGAAGATCTTCCATTTCAGCGATAATCTGAATACCTAAACCGCAGGAAACAACAGCGATATAATCTGTTCCTTCTGGTACAATTCCTTCAAGCTTCTTTGCTGTCAGAATCTGATTACACAAAAAATCGACCTTTTTAAGACCTGTGACTTTTTTGCCTTGTTCCTCAGCGAATTTGACGAAATCTTCACCATCGGTTTCGTTTACGGATTCAAATTCCTTGAAACATTTGTTACAGGCGATAACGAAAATATTGTCTTTGCCTTCCAGCAGAGCGGTAAGTTCTTCGTTATCTTTTAAAACATATTTGGTATAATCCACCTGTTTTCTCCTTTCCATATAATTTCCTTCGAAATTTTATTTTTACAAACAATCGATTTTAACTACGTTAAGCCCCTTCGGGATTGTATTGTGGTCATCAAAAACGGAAATATTGTAAAAATATTTCGAAAATTCCGTAACATATATTATAGCCGATTTTTGTGTGGTGTAAATAAAGAAATTATTAGAAATAAAATTCTTATAAAAAAACAGAATTTGTTACCAAGATTGTACGCGTAGAAAAACAAAAAGTGAGTTTTTTCCAACGGTCAAGTCTCCTTAGCCGTTGGATTTATTATAATCTTTAATACTATTTAGATTGGCGATACCAATTTGTCTCTGGTGCCTTCTTCGATTCCCGCCAGGAAAGAGAACGCCGGATCCAGCATCGTCTGCCAGAAATACATTTCATGATTTCCCGGCCCTTCCCGATATACATGTTTCACGCCAGCTGCCACTAAGCTGTCCTCAAATGGTTTAACTTCTGGGTAAACGAGTTTATCGTCTGTTCCGCAGCACATAAATAGCTCCGGCTTTTCTTCTTCCGGTACCGTCACCCACTGCTTCACCACATTGGCCTCACTGTTTTCGTAATCCTCTTTACTCTTAAAGAAACGGTCAAACTGTTCTGCACTGAAGGACGGGATACCACGGTGAGTCAAATCGTAAGGATCTACCGATGGTGAGAATATTGCCACCTTGCTGAAGGTATCATGGTATTTCAAGCCGTTATAAAGCGCTCCATACCCGCCAAGAGAAGTTCCTCCAATAAAAGTATCCTCTTTCTTCTGTGAAAGCGGAAATGTATTTCTAGTCTCCTCCACTAATTCTTTGCCCACGAAAGTGCTATAAAGAGTCATCTGTCCTGGCACATCCTGGTAGAAAAAGTTTTCGCCATCCGGAAGTACGATTGCAATTCCTTTCAGTTCCGCTTCTTCGCGAGGTCTTAAGTGGGTAATCAACTGCAGCGCAGTAGCGGTGGAGCCAGGCAACATATAGAGGGTACGAGACGGGGGTTGCCAGTTGCCGGCCATTTTGTCTGTTGGCAAAATGACCTTTACATGTACTTCTCGTAGCAAAGCTCTGGAAATATAAGACATTTCAAAAAACGACATATTAATCCTCCTGGTCAGTTGATAGTTATATATTATATTGGAAAATTATCTTTTTATAAAGAAATATCTTCCAGAGCAAAAACAAAGAGAGTGCTACAAGCACTCTCTTTGTTTTTCGCGGAGAAGATGGGATTTGAACCCATGCACGGCTATTAACCGCCTACTCCCTTTCCAGGGGAGCCCCTTCGGCCAGCTTGGGTACTTCTCCGAATTAAAAATCCTGTAGCCCGAAAACGGGCTTGCACGTTTTTAGAATATATGATTTTTAACAAATGACGAACAATGGGCATTGTACACGATAAATATACTAATTTCAAGCGTTTTCGCAATTTTCTTCCATCAGTGCTCTTGGCTCATAATAATCCGTTGTTTCCAGCATCCTTACTTCTCTTTCACTTCACCAAAATACTGTTTGTACCAGATAAGGAATACATACACCGTCCATACTTTTCGGGAATTATCTGCCCTGCCCGCATAATGCTCATCAAGCCAAGCTACCAGCTTATCTGTTTTAAAAAACTCCTGCGCAGTCGTACTCTGAAATTCTTTTTTTACGAGTTCATAGTACTTTTCATCCCTGAGCCAAACTCGGGTAGGAACCGGAAAGCCCAATTTTTCTTTTGTGGCCGTTTCTATTGGCAGATGTCTTTCGGCACTGCATCTCATTGTATACTTGGTATTTTTACGGTTAACACGAAGTTTCGAAGGAATTGTTCTTGCAACTTCCCAGACCATACGATCTAAAAACGGCACACGAAGTTCAAGTGAATTTGCCATGCTCATGCGGTCTGCTTTAAGAAGAATATCTCCTACCATCCATAAATTTATATCAAGATATTGCATCTTCGTCAGATCATCCAGTTTTTGTACGCGATGATAATAAGACCTCGTAATATCCTGTGGACGAGTCGCAGTTGAAGGATCTTTTAAGATATCAACCTTCTGCTCATAGCTATACATAAAAGCGTTGCCGATAAAACGCTCCGACAAAGGATGAGTAGCGCGGATAATATAATCACGGCCTTTAATATCCGGAAGTTTCTCTGCAATTTTGCAGAACAACTTACGTAAAGGATAAGGTACTATTTTCTGATAGATTTTGAAATCCATCGGACTACGGTAAACCTGATATCCTCCGAAAAGCTCGTCAGCCCCCTCGCCGGAAAGAACGACCTTAACATATTGACTTGCAAGTTTTGAAACAAAATATAGTGCTATGCAAGAAGGATCTGCAAGAGGCTGATCCATATAGTACTGTACTTTTGGTACGGCACCCCAAAACTCCTCTGAGGAAATCACTTTGGTATAGTGGTCTACGTCGATTTTTTCGCTCAAATTCTTTGCCCAACTAATTTCGTTGTATTTTTCACCAAAATCAAAACCCACGGTAAACGTTTTCTGACCAGGGAAATAGGTGGCAACGTAGCTTGAATCAACTCCACTTGAAAGAAAACATCCGACTTCAACGTCTGCTATTTTATGCGCATTGACAGAATCTTCGAAAACTTTCTCAATTTTATCTACAGCTTCCGACTCGGTCATGGTTTCATCCGGTGCAAAATCCGGCTCAAAATATCGATGAATCGATACTACGCCGTCTTTAAACCAGAGATAATGTCCAGGCAGAAGACAATATACCCCCTCGAAAAAGGTTTCCGGAGGAACAACATATTGGAAAGAAAGATACGAGTCTAACGCGCGATAATTAAACTTTTTCTCGAATTCCGGGTACTCAAGTATACTCTTGATTTCCGATGCATATATCAGATTTTCATTTATCTGAGTGTAGTGCATGGGCTTGATGCCGAAAAAGTCACGGGCAATAAAAACGGAATGATCCACTGTGTTGTATATGGCAAATCCGAACATACCTCGAAGCTTTTGAAGAAGGTCAACACCCCATTCTTCAAATCCGTGAATGAGCACTTCACTATCGGTGTCGGTATAAAACTTATGGCCCAAAGCCAAGAGTTCTTTTTTCAGTTCACGATAGTTGTATATCTCTCCATTAAAGGTAAGAACAAGAGTTCTGTCTTCATTATATATCGGCTGATTCCCATCATTTACATCAATAATACTAAGTCTGCGAAACCCCATTGATATATAGTCATCAGAGAAAATCCCCTCGGAATCAGGACCACGATGAGTAATTACCTCCATCATTTTATTGATTGTCTGATCATAATCAGTTTTTTGACCGGTAAATCCGCATATACCACACATATTAATTTCTTCCTTTCGGTAAAATGATTGTCGGATATCCCTATGTCATTATTTATTATCACAAATTCCTGTAGGAGAAAAAGAAGGCATAGGTAATACTTTAAAATGATTCTGCAAATATAATTTGTCAATTTTTTCTTTTGTTTTATCATCCTCAATAATTCCAGTACGTATATACTGATCCAGCACTGCATAGGAAAACCCAAGATTCTCTTCATCGGTTTTCCCGCATAAGCCATCAATCGGTGGCTTTTCTATCAGTATCTGCGGAAGTCCGAGTACAGTACCCAACTGTTTCACTTCTGATACTGTCAAATTGCTCAATGGGCTAAAGTCTCCTGCTCCGTCCCCATATCTGGTTGCATACCCTACATAGTCTTCTGAATAATTGCATGTATTTGCAACACGGCCATTCATACTCTGACTCACCGCATAAAGAGTTGCCATACGAATTCTGGCAGGAAGATTCAAGCATGTTTGTCTGCTGATTTCTCCAATGCTTTCAATACTCTTCATGGCTGCATCTACGGTATTCTGTATGTTGATTTCATAATACCGAATTCCCAAATGTCGAACCAGAAGATATGCCATGTCAATATCATTTTGTTTTCCACACGGCATCAGAACGCCTATTACGCGTTCTCTTCCCAGAGCTTCCGTACATAACGCCGCTACCACAGAACTATCTTTTCCTCCGGAAATTCCCACTACCGCGTTACAACCTTTTCCGTTTGTTTCAAAAAAATCAGATATCCATTCTATACACTCTTTTTTGGTTTTTTCAGCATCAAACATCTTAAAATGCTCCTTTTATACTCTATATAATAGTTCTTTTAATTTCTCAGCAGCTATTTCTGTATCCTCTGTAGACCCAAATGTAGAAAATCGGAAATAGCCATTTCCACATGCTCCAAATCCTTCTCCCGGCGTACCGACAACTTGAATTTCACGAAGCAAATAATCAAAAAATTCCCAACCACTCATATTATCCGGACATTTCATCCAGATATATGGTGCATTTTTTCCTCCGGTGTACCAGATGTTTCGTTCATCTAATGCACTGGATAGAATTCGTGCATTATTTTTGTATACATCAATGTTTTGATGAATCTGCCGTTGACCTTCTGGTGAAAAAACAGCAGCTCCACCCTTTTGAATTATATAAGATACACCATTTGTCTTGGTGGTTCGGTTTCTCATCCACATCGTGTTTAGATTTATTCCATCCGCGAAAAGTTCTTTCGGAATAATCGTATATCCAAGTCTGGTACCTGTAAAACCAGCAGTTTTTGAAAGAGAACATATTTCAACAGCACATGTTCTGGCCCCTTCAATTTCAAAGATGCTATGAGGAAGCGATTCCTCTTCAATAAAGGCTTCATACGCAGCATCAAAGAGTATGATTGCCTGGTTTTCATTCGCAAAATCTACCCATTTTTTTAACTGAGCTTTAGAAAACACTGCTCCCGTAGGATTGTTTGGAGAGCAAAGATATATAAGATCCGCTTTCAATCCATCTTCTGGTTCTGGTAAAAATCCGTTTTCTTTGCTTGCCGGCAAATGAATAATTTCCCTTCCCGCTATGATATTTGCATCCACGTATGCGGGATAAGCCGGCTCCAGGATAAGTGCAGAACTGCTTTTATCAAACAAATCAAGGATATCACCCAATTCATCACTTGCTCCGCTAGAAACAAATACCTCTTCCAAGGAAAGAGTTATTCCTCGTTGTTCATAATATTTCCGGATTTCTTCTCTCAAAAAATCCGCACCACATTCTGGCATATAGCCATGGAATCTATCTTTCAACGATTGATCCTCTACTGCTTCATGCAACATCGTGATGACAGCTGGGCAAAGCGGGAGCGTTACATCTCCAATTCCCAGACGATAAATGCGTTTATTCGGGTTTTCAGAAAGATACTCATTGATTTTTTGACTGATATTATAAAAAAGATAGGAGTCTTTCAAATTTTGGTAATTCTTGTTTGGCTTTATCATAATTCAACATCTCCTTCGCATATGGTTTCTGCAGAACCAGTCATAAAGATATAACCATCGCTATTCACCTGAATCGTCAGTACTCCTCCATCTAAGTGGATATTTAATGGAGTATCTTGTTCACAATAACCTTTTTTGACAGCTGCTGTTGCAGCAGCACATGCTCCTGTACCGCACGCCATCGTAATTCCGCTTCCTCGTTCCCAGACTCTCATTCTTAAATTTGTCGAATCAAGATACTGAACAAATTCCACATTGACTCCTCCCGGAAACAAGGAAGAGTGTTCTATAACCGGACCAACGGAATCCACTGGAGCGGTCTCCGCATTCTCCACAAAAATTACTGCATGAGGATTTCCGACAGAAACAGGCGTCATTGTCCACATGTTTTCTTTTATCTTCATTTGCATCTCATCCGCAGCAACAGATTTTCCCATATTCACTGTTACATTTCGGACTGTTCCTCCGCGAACATCAAGATCCAGTTCTTTTATGCCGGAAAGTGTTTCGATTTTCAGATGTTTTTTATCGGAGTATCCTTTGTCATATACATATTTACCAACGCAGCGGATACCATTTCCACACATCATAGCTTCGCTTCCGTCTGCATTAAAAATACGCATTGTAAAATCCACTTTTAACGAAGGAGAAATATATATCATACCATCTGAGCCAATTCCGAAATGTCGGTCCGATAGTTTTTGTGAAAGACTGACAATATCAGATGGAACGGAGCCATAAACATATAAATAATCATTTCCTAAGCCCTGCATTTTTGTAAAGTGCATGTGTTTCCTCCTTATTCTGAATCAATTGTTGCAATACCAAGTGTTATTTCCTCAAGCACATCGAGAAGCATTCTGACCGTATCAAGGGAATTCAATCGTTATGATGCTATTTGGCCTTTTGATTCCTCAATGCTGCCCCTACGAAACCTTTAAACAGCGGATGCGCTCTGTTCGGGCGGCTCTTAAACTCTGGATGATACTGCACACCAACAAAGAACGGACGCTCCGACAACTCAACCGTCTCAACCAGCCTTCCATCCGGTGACATGCCGCTGAGAACCAGCCCCGATTTTTGTAATATCTCTCTGTATTCGTTATTGAATTCATAACGATGGCGATGACGTTCTGAAATATTCTGTCTTTCATAGCAACGTTCCATTGTTGTGCCAGGAACAATAGAACACGGATATGCACCAAGACGAAGTGTTCCACCTTTATCTATGTCGTCACTCTGACCTGGCATGAAATCAATTACTTTATTTTTACACTGTTCATCAAATTCACCAGAATTTGCGTTCTCTATACCGGCAACATTCCTTGCAAATTCTATTACAGCAATCTGCATGCCGAGACAAATGCCGAAATAAGGAATCCTATGCTCACGCGCATATTTTGCCGCAAGAATCATTCCTTCGATACCTCTGTTGCCAAATCCTCCGGGAACGATAATTGCATCAAGGTCACAGAGCATTTCGTCAATATTCGCTGCAGTAAGCTTCTCAGAGTCAATCCATTGAATATCAATGTTTGTATTATGGTAATATCCGGCATGTCTTAATGCCTCTGCAACGGACAAATAGGCATCATGAAGCCCAACATATTTACCGACAAGACCGATATGCACGGTGTCAACAAGTTTCTTTATTCTGCTGACCATATCGGTCCACTCCGACAAATCGCCCTCTTTTGTCTGAATTCCAAGTTCACGACATACAACACCAGAAAAATTTGCCTTCTCAAGCATTAGGGGAGCCTCATAAAGGCAAGGCAAGGTTATGTTTTCAATAACACAGTCCTGCTTTACGTTACAGAACATGGCAATTTTCTTAAAAATTGAATCCTCCAGCGGTTCATCACATCTCAGTACAATAACATTCGGGTTTATTCCCATGCCCTGAAGTTCTTTGACGGAATGCTGTGTCGGTTTAGACTTGTGTTCCTCCGAGCCTCGTAAGAACGGAACCAGTGTCACATGAATAAATAGGCTGTTCTCGCGACCGATTTCCAGTGAAATCTGTCTTGCCGCCTCCAGAAACGGCTGAGACTCAATATCTCCTATCGTGCCGCCGATTTCCGTTATCACAACATCCGCATTTGTTTTCCTTCCGACGGAATACACAAACTCTTTAATTTCATCAGTAATATGTGGGATGACTTGTACTGTCGAGCCAAGATACACTCCTCTACGCTCTTTGTTCAGAACATTCCAGTAAACTTTTCCCGTTGTCAGATTCGAGTATTTATTTAAATCTTCATCAATAAATCTCTCATAATGGCCAAGGTCAAGGTCTGTTTCGGCACCATCTTCCGTAACATATACCTCGCCATGCTGATAAGGGCTCATGGTTCCAGGGTCCACATTGATATACGGATCAAGTTTTTGTGCTGCTACTTTCAGTCCTCTTGTTTTCAAAAGTCTTCCCAGAGAAGCAGCTGTTATTCCTTTTCCCAAGCCGGATACCACGCCTCCGGTTACAAAAATATATTTTGTCATTATCATTTCCTCACGGTTCATAGTTATTCAACGGTAACAGATTTCGCAAGGTTTTTCGGCTTATCTATGTCACAACCGTTTTCCTTTGCGACATAATATGCGAGAAGCTGTAGTGGGATTATTTCTACAGCGGCAGAAAAAACTGTTATCGTTTGCGGAACGAAAATAATATCATCGGCTACGGATATTATTCTTTGATTCTCTTTATGTGTAACTGCAAGTACCTCTGCTCCGCGTGCTTTAACCTCTACAATGTTGTTTATCGTTTTTTCCTGCAGAAGGGTATTACAACACAACGCAATTACCGGCTGATGGTCATCAATCAGTGCAATTGTCCCATGTTTCATTTCCCCCGCAGCATATGATTCCGCATGGATATAAGAAATCTCTTTCATTTTCAAAGCGCCTTCTAGTGCAACCGCATAGTCTGTGTTGCGCCCAATAAAAAACAACGCTTTTGCTTTGCAATACTTCTTTGCCAGCTCCGGAATATTGTGATTCATATCTAATGCATCCTGGATATTTTTTGGAAGTGACGTCAGACTCTCTAAAAGTATGTGGTAGCGTTCGTCATCCAGTTTTCCAAGTTTCTTTCCCATCCAAAGAGCAAGCAAATATAGAACGGTAAGCTGTGTCGTGTACCCTTTGGTCGTTGCCACGGCGATTTCAGGTCCCGCCCATGTATAAATCGTATAATCAGCGATTTTTGCTATGTTACTACCCACTACGTTTACAATTGCAAGAGAAGTTGCTCCACGATTCATGCACTCTTTCATTGCTGCAATCGTATCCGCTGTTTCACCAGACTGAGATAAAACAATGAGCAGCGTGTGGTCATCAATAATTGGATCATTGTAGCGCAGTTCACTTGCAAGCTCGACTTGTACCGGGATACGGCATAATTGTTCAATCGTATATCTGCCAGCGCACCCTGCGTAATACGCCGAGCCGCAGGCCGTAATGACAATCTTATTAATAGAACGAATATCCAAAGTATCTAGATTGGTTCCATCCCAGACAATTTCGCAATCTTTCAATCTTGGCGTCATGGTAGCCTTAACTGCTCCTGGCTGTTCCATTATTTCCTTGAGCATAAAGTGTTCGTATCCACCTTTTTCGGCCGACTGTATATCCCACGAAATATGGTTAAT
>JAKSRL010000036.1 GCA_024403635.1 Lachnospiraceae bacterium
GACCCGAATTGAAATAGAAATCCGTTATCTGAACGATTGTGAATGTGAAATTTCCATCAAAGATAAAGGTTTTGGAGAATTTTTCCCAGCGAGTGACGCGAAAGTTACCAAACGGCTGAACATGGAAGGATACGTATAGAATGGCTTTGCAAATCTGTGGTAAGCAGTCACCAATTCCATATTACATCAAAGAGATTGAAACCAATGTTTATTCCCTGGAAGAAATAAACTACTTTATTTTCAATCATATTAGCTTTGTCTATCGGGAGTTTTTCTCAGAGAAACTTTTCGATTATATTGATAATGCCTTGGGACTAAGAGAGATGGCGTCTCAGCTTCGTCAGATGGCGGCAGAAGATGCTTCCGTCCAGGACTTTGTGAAATATATCCTTTCCGAAAGTTATTACTATTCCGGACACGAACTGAGTTCTATCGCCGGAGCCGTTTTAAATATTGATAATCTGTCCGAAGCAGAACGACGAAAAATAGAGGCAGACACCTATTACAAGAACGGAAAATCCGAATCAGCTCTGCGCTTATATTTTGAAATTCTGAATAATATGGACACGGAGGAAATGCCGGAAACCTTTTATGCAAAAATTGCCTATTCGATTGGCGTAATTTATGCAAAATCTTTCATGAGCAAAAATGCCAATATGTATTTTGCGAAGGCATATGAGTTATATCCGGATCCGACCTATGCGAAGGCCTGTGTCTATATGTCCTTGGTAAACAATGACGAAGAAGAGCTTTTGCATACGATAATTAAATTCAATTTCTCCAATGAAACCTTAGAGACGATCCGAAAACGAGTGGGCGCCCTGCGCCGGGAGATAGAGAATAGCGACGAAACCAAAGAGTTCGTCCAAAAATTAGAAAATGCAGATACTAATACAAAAATAATAGATGAATGGAAAGAAGAATACTATGAAAGAACTCGCTAAAACTTATAATCCAAAAGAGATTGAACAGCCTATTTATGACAACTGGCTTGAGAAAAAGTATTTTCATGCGGAGCCGGATGACAGCAAGAAACCTTTTACGATCATTATGCCTCCTCCAAATATTACGGGCCAGCTGCATATGGGACATGCACTGAACAATACGCTGCAGGATATTATTATCCGTCAGAAAAGAATGCAGGGCTATAACGCTCTGTGGCAGCCGGGCTGTGACCATGCAAGTATTGCAACCGAAGTAAAGATTATTGAACAGCTTCGGAAAGAAGGCATTCACAAAGAAGATTTAGGACGTGAAGGTTTTCTGAAACGTGCATGGGAATGGAAAGAAGAATACGGCGGACGTATTGTTACCCAGCTGAAGAAAATGGGTAGCAGCGCCGACTGGGATAGAGAACGCTTTACTATGGATCAGGGCGTTTCGGATGCAGTTCTGGAAGTTTTTGTAAAAATGTACGAAAAAGGCTGGATTTACAAAGGCACGAAGATTATTAACTGGTGTCCAAAATGCCAGACTTCTGTAAGTGATGCAGAAGTAGAGCATAAAGATACGGCCGGAAAATTCTGGCACATTAATTACCCAATCAAAGGTGAAGACCGCTTTATTGAAATCGCAACAACCCGTCCGGAAACTATGCTGGGCGATACCGCCGTTGTAGTTCATCCGGAGGACCCTAGATATCAGAATTATATTGGAAAGACTTGCATTCTTCCATTAGTGGGAAGAGAACTTCCAATTATTGCGGACTCTTATATTGATCTGGAAGTTGGAACTGGCGCCATGAAGGTTACTCCTGCTCATGACCCGAACGACTTCGAATTAGGAAAAAAATATGGTCTGGAAGAAATCTGTGTATTTACGGATGACGGCCATATTAACGAAAAAGGTGGAAAATACTGCGGCCTGACAACAGAAGAGGCAAGAGCAAAAATCGTTGCAGAGTTAGAAGAGTTAGGCCTATTAGTAAAGACCATCGACCATGAGCATGCGGTAGGTTATCATGACCGCTGTGGCACCATCATCGAGCCTATGATCAAGGAACAGTGGTTCGTTAAGATGGACGAACTGATCAAACCTGCCATCAAAGCAGTGGATGAAGGCGTAGTAAAACTGATTCCAGGTAGAATGAGCAAGCTGTACCATAACTGGACGGACAACATCCGTGACTGGTGTATTTCCAGACAGCTGTGGTGGGGCCATCGTATTCCGGCTTACTACTGTGAAGAGTGCGGCGAAATGGTAGTTTCCAAAGAACAGCCAGAGAAATGTCCAAAATGTGGATGTACGCATTTCCATCAGGACGAGGACTGCTTAGATACTTGGTTCTCTTCTGCTTTATGGCCATTCAGTACCTTAGGCTGGCCGGAAAAGACCAAAGATTTAGAGTACTTCTATCCAACGGACCTGCTGATTACCGGTTATGACATTATCTTCTTCTGGGTAATCCGTATGATCTTCTCCGGATATGAGCAGATGGGCAAAGAACCGTTTAAAGCTGTTTTATTTACCGGTCTGGTAAGAGATGACCAGGGCCGCAAGATGAGTAAATCTTTAGGAAATGGTATTGATCCTCTGGAAGTTATTGACCAGTACGGAGCGGACGCTCTTAGATTTACTCTGGCTACCGGAAACTCTCCAGGAAATGACATGCGTTTCTATTATGAGAGAGTAGAAGCTAACCGTAACTTTGCAAATAAGATTTGGAATGCTTCCCGATTCATCATGATGAATATGCCGGAAAGCGGCGTTCAAAAAGTATCTGCAGATAAACTGACCGATGCAGATAAATGGATTCTTTCTAAAGCAAATAAGCTGACAAAACTGGTTACCGAAAACTTAGATAAATACGAAATCGGTATGGCAGCAGATAAACTGTATGAGTTTATCTGGGAAGAATTCTGCGATTGGTATATTGAGATGGTTAAGCCTCGTCTGTACGGGGAAGATGACAGCAAGGAAGCTGCTTTGTACACCTTACAGAAGATTCTGATTACCGCTTTGAAACTGTTACATCCATACATGCCTTTCGTAACAGAAGAAATTTATACCACTCTTCAGCCTTACGTAGCAGAAGAAAATCCGGAAGAGTCCATTATGATTTCTAAATGGCCGGAATATAGCGAAGAGTTCAATTTCGAAGAGTCGGAAAATGAAATCGAAATGATCAAAGAAGCTGTTCGCGGAATCCGTAACGGCCGTGCAGAAATGAACGTTCCGTTAAGCAAAAAGGCAGCGGTTCATGTGGTAAGTAAATCCGAAGCAGTTCGGGCTGCTTTTGAAAAAGGAAAAGTATTCTTTGCAACCTTAGCAAAAGCTTCCGAAGTATTTGTACAGGAAGACTTAACAGGTATTAAAGACGATGCCATGAGCGTTTCCTTAGCAGAAGCTACCTGCTACGTTCCACTGGAAGACCTGATTGACAAAGACAAAGAAATCGAACGTTTATTAGGCGAACAGAAACGTTTAGAGGGAGAACGGAAGAGAGATAACGGACTGCTTTCCAACCCGAACTTCATTAACAAAGCTCCAGAAGCTAAGATTAACGAAGAAAAAGAAAAGAAAGAAAAATACACCAAGATGATGGAGCAGGTAACTGCACAGCTTGAAAAATTAAATGCTTAATTAAAATTCGTAAGGAAGAATGGTTCCGTTATCGGAAACAAAACGAATCGAATCAAGAACAGTAACTGAGGCGCATGCATTTGTTGTCTCAGTTATTTTTTTGATAAAAGAATCTTTCAGAGAATCTTCGACCGCTACATTAAAGCAAACATTGTCTGCGTAAACCGTGTCTTCTAAGGCAATATTCATCTGACTGATGATGTATTGGATTTTTCCGGAAAGCGAATAATCGGAGGTGATGGAAAGACGGGCTCCGTCGCAAACCTTTAAGGCCTTTCCGGCTTTGCCTTCTAATAACTCTTTTACCACTGCCTGCGCCACGCCGCCATAGGCTCTTACCAGGCCACCAGTACCTAAAAGAACGCCACCAAAATAGCGGGTAACGACAATGACACAGTTTCTTAAATTGGAAGTTAACAGCACCTCTAAGATTGGTTTTCCAGCGGTACCGGAAGGCTCTTTGTCATCGGAAAATCGTTGAATTTCGTTGTTTTCGCCTACCACAAAAGCAAAACAGTTGTGACGGGCGTCCCAATACTGCTTCCGTTTTCGCTCAATATAAGCTAAGGCCTCCTGCTCGGAATGGACTTCACAGATGGCAGCGATAAAACGAGATTTCTTTTCAATTAATTCCGCCTGGGCTTCTCCTAGGACAACAATTTTTTCTGTAGCCATAATTCGCATAAAATTCACATTAGAAACACTTTTTTC
This sequence comes from Lachnospiraceae bacterium, assembly GCA_024403635.1. Taxonomy (GTDB): domain Bacteria; phylum Bacillota; class Clostridia; order Lachnospirales; family Lachnospiraceae; genus RGIG5612. The sequence goes on from JAKSRL010000036.1 coordinate 4,294, forward strand.
TACTAAGATATTACCATCTTTGGATAAGAATTTGTAACAAAAAATTAAGAAGTGGATTTTTGACATTCATCGTAGTGTGATGTATAATTTTTTATCTATGGGCTTTGGGAAAAAGCCTGATTTTGGTGAATAAAATAATTAGAGAATATTCCTAACGATAATAAACGTTTTGTTATTGGAAAAAGAGGGCTGAATATATGAAACTGAATTCAGATGAAGTAAAAGAAAAACAGAAAAACCTTTCTTCAAAAAAGAAAAAGAAAAAAGCTAGTTTGGCAGTACGGATTATCCGTTGGGTGCTTTTAACCATCCTTTGCATTATTTGTATTGTTGGATGTTTAGGCTTTGGTATGGTTGTTGGTATTGCAAAATCCACTCCGTCTTTGAGTGAGATTACCGTTGCGCCTACTTTGTATCCAACTACGATTCTTGACTCCGAGGGACATGAAATTATTCAGTTGTCTGCAGCCAGCGCCAAGAGAGCGGAAGCTACCTATGATGAAATTCCAGAAGCTTTAAAATGGGCTTTCATCGATCTGGAGGACGAGCGTTTCTATGAACATAACGGTATTGACGTAAAAGGTATTGCCAGAGCGTTGTATCAGACCTTATTCCAGGGAAGCAGCCAGGGTGGTTCTACAATTACCCAGCAGCTGATTAAAAACAATGCTTTTGAAACTGGTGGATTCGAACGGAGCACGGGTTCTCTGATTCGTCGTAAGATTCAGGAACAGATTCTGGCCCTTGGTCTGGAAAAAGAAATGACCAAGGAAGAAATCCTGACCAACTATCTGAACACCATTAATCTTGGCGGCGGTAACTACGGCGTTAAGATTGCAGCTCAGTATTACTTTAATAAAGACCTTTCTCAGTTGGATGTTGCAGAATGTGCGGTTCTTGCAGCTATTACCCAGAACCCTAGTGCGAACAACCCTGCCAGACATCCGGAAAAGAATAGAAAGAGAATGGAAACCTGTCTGGAAAACATGAAAAATAATGGTCATATTACTCAGGCAGAATATGATGAAGCTATGGCAGAAGATGTATACAATGGAGTATCTGAAAATGCCATTTCTCATGGAAATTCTTTGTACTCTTATTTCGTAGACTCTCTGGTAGATGCATTAATTAATGACCTTCAGACCAAGGGCGGCTATTCTTACGCTCAGGCTTATAACTTGGTATATACTGGCGGCTTGACGGTATATTCTACCCAGGATCCGGTTATTCAGGAAATTGTTGATCGTGAAGTTAATAATGACTACAACTACCCATACGAAAGCACGTATGGTATCAGCTGGGATTTGACCATCAAGAGAGCGGATGGAACCAACGAATTCTTTAACCAAAAGTCCATAACCAGATATATGGAAGATGTAAAAGAAAACTTTAATTTCTATGATGGAACTCTGGAAGAGTGGACCTATAAAAATGATTACGACACAAAAGAAGAGGCAGATGCGGTAATCGCGGAGTTTAAAGAATATATCGCAAAACCAGGGGATGAGATTACTTATGAAAACGTATTCTATACTCTTCAGCCACAGGTTTCCTTCACGGTAATGGATTACACCAATGGCCAGGTAAAAGCAATCTGCGGTGGACGTGGAGAAAAGACCCAGAACCTTACGCTGAATCGAGCAGTAGATACTGCAAGACAGCCTGGTTCCTGCTTCAAAGTATTGGCAGCTTATGCGCCAGCTTTGGATGCTGCAGGATATACTTTAGGAACTGCTATCGACGACGCTCCATTCTACTATGGCGGTGGCCGTGCAGTTCATAACTGGTGGGGTGATTCCTACAGGGGTCTGAATACCGTTCGTGATGGTATCCGTGATTCCATGAACGTTCTGGCTGTAAAGACTATTTATGACATTGGTACCGATTTAAGCATGCAGTACCTGCTGAACTTTGGATTTACCACCTTGGATCCTGTAAATGATGCAGGCCTTGCTACTGCGTTAGGCGGTATTACAAGAGGTATTACCAACCTTGAAATCAATGCAGCTTATGGTGCAATTGCAAATAAAGGCGTTTATGTAGAGCCTATTCTTTATACAAAGATTGTTGGAATGGATGGAACCGTTATTTTAGACAATCAGCCGAAAACTCATACCGTTATTAAGGAGAGCACTGCTAGCCTCCTTACCAGCGCTATGATTGATGTAGTAACTTCTGGTACTGGTACTCCTGGACAGTTGTGGTCAACTCCTGTTGCTGGTAAAACTGGTACAACTTCAGATGATAAGGATCTTTGGTTCTGTGCATATATTCCGAACGGCCTGGTTGCTTCTGTCTGGACCGGATACGATGACAACTTATCAATCTGGTGGGGCGGTGGATACCACGAATCTTTATGGTCTACCATTATGGAGCAGGTTGTAGAAGCGAAAGGCTTAGAGGGAGGATATTTCGAAATGACTGGCGGTATTTATCAGACCACCATTTGTAAGAAGTCCGGAAAACTTCCAAACGAGCACTGCGGAAATGACCCTGGTGGAAGCTGTGTGGTAGGAGAATACTTTGCAGAAGGTACCGGACCTTCCGGTTCTTGTGATGTCCATACTTCTGTTAAGGTATGTAAAGAATCCAAGAAACTTCCAACGGAGTATTGTCCAACGATTGTTGATTTGGTATGCAGAGTAAGACCGATGGATGTAACAGGAGCAGAAGCTCAGGGAACAACTGCAGATACGGAATATGCTCCACCAAAAGACAAATGTAAGATTCATACTGCTGAGTGGGAGTCTAAGAGTAAGGAAGAAGCTTCTAAAAAGAAAGAGGAAGAGTCGGAAACCGAAACCGAGTCGGAGAGCGAGTCTGAAACAGAATCCTCAGAAGAGGAATCGGAAGACGACGATTAAATAATAGTCAGGAGGACTAAAAATGGCATTATTTAAAGGGGCTGGCGTGGCTATGGTCACACCAATGAAGGAAAACGAAGAAAAAAAAAAAGAAAAAATTGAGGAATTAGTTGAGTATCATATTGCCAACGGAACCGATGCACTTATCGTATGTGGTACCACAGGTGAGCCTTCTACCCAGTCGGTAGAAGAGCATATGGAAGCTGTTGGCTGTGCCGTAAATGCTGCGAAAAAGAGAATTCCGGTTATTGCGGGCTGTGGTTCCAACAATACCAGAACTGCCGAATATACCAGCAGAACAAGCCAGAAATTGGGCGCAGACGGCCTGTTAATGGTTACTCCTTATTACAATAAAGCTACTCAGAAAGGTCTGATTGAGCATTTTACAAGACTAGCGAAAGGCGTAGACCTTCCAATTATTTTATACAACGTTCCAGGAAGAACCGGTGTTAATATGCTTCCGGAGACTGCAGTTACTTTAGGAAAAACATGCGAGAATATCGTTGCCATTAAAGAAGCTAGTGGAAACATTTCCCAGATTGCAAAACTTGCTTCCTTACTTCAGGAAGATCCTTGTCTGGATATTTATTCTGGAAATGATGACCAGATTGCCTCAATTATGGCCTTAGGTGGCATCGGGGTTATTTCTGTATTAAGTAACGTAGCTCCTAAGAAAACCCATGATATTGCAGCTGCTTTCCTGAACGGAAACATGGCAGAGGGCGCAAAACTTCAATTAGAAGCAATTGAATTAATCGAAGCTTTATTCTGCGAAGTAAACCCTATTCCGGTTAAGACCGCAATGAATATGATGGGTTTTGAGGTTGGTCCTTTAAGAAGCCCTCTTTGCACAATGGACCCTAAGAACGAAGAAAGACTCCGTAAAGCGCTGATTAATTACGGAATCAAACTGGTGAAATAAGAATGGTAAAAGTACTGATTCATGGATGCAACGGAAGAATGGGAAACATGGTTTCCTCTCTGGCAGCAGATTATCCGGAAATTAAAATCGTTGCTGGTGTAGACCAACTGGATACAGAAAAGGCTGGAAAATCTTATCCTGTATATGAAAGCCTGAACGACGTGAAAGAGAAGGCGGATGTCATTATCGACATTTCTACCGCCACTGCGGTAGATGGCCTTTTAACCTACATGAAAGAAACGAAAACCGCTGCTGTTATCTGTACTACTGGTTTAAGCCCAGAACAAGAAGCGGAAATGAAAGAGCTTTCTAAAATAGTTCCGGTTCTGCGTTCTGGAAATATGTCTATGGGAATCAATACTTTATTGAAAGTATTAAACGACATCAGCTTGTCTTTAACTAAGGCTGGTTTTGATGTAGAAATCGTAGAAAAACATCATCATACGAAATTAGATGCTCCAAGCGGAACGGCCATTATGCTGGCAGATGCGGTAAAAGAGGCCACGAATGAAGAGTATGATTATGTTTACGGAAGAAACGAACGCAGAAGCGTACGCCCGAAAAATGAAATCGGCATTAGCTCCGTAAGAGGAGGAACTATTGTCGGAGAACATGAAGTCATTTTTGCCGGAACCGACGAGATTATTGAAATCAAACACACTGCTCTTTCCAGAGCAGTCTTCGCCAATGGCGCCTTAAATGCGGCATTGTTCATAGGCGAAAAAGAGCCTGGACTTTATTCTATGGCGGATGTTATCGGCTGATTAATTATTAATATTTGTCTTATAGAGATTGTAGCGAGAGCCTTCGTAGATCAATTCAAACTGTTTTGGAATTGAATCTTCGTTGGCTTTTACTGTTGGTGTTCCAATAGCGACATAATCGATGTCTAAGAACTTCACATCTTTTAAGAAATGCTTTTCATCAAAGTTCTTTGCAGAGTAAAGGGAGCTGTACAGACCTCGAATCCGGTCGTATTCAAAATCCGTTTGATATTCTGGATAATTGTTGGACAGGTAGACATAATAAATCTGAGGGATGTCTTTATATTGACGCAGCTCTAAGGAAAGGGTTTTTGGAAGAAGAACGACACTGTTCAAAACTCTTTCTTTTAATTCGGCCTCAGTCGCTTCCGGATTGGAGGTTCGGATGTCTTCTTCAATGGCATCTGCAATATTGATTGTGGTCTCAGAAATTTTGTACTCATTCGCAGCCCGTCTCGCTATGTCTTCATCTTTAAAAATAGATTTTCCGGACAAAAGAAGAACCGAACTGATAAACAGCAGCAGAGAAACTTTTCCCAAGTGCTGCTTCGGAATATCTGTCAGCACAGCAAAGCCTGCAGAAATAACGATTACTGGCTGTAATAACCAGAATACGCGCCAATAAACGCCTACACCAGTTACAAACCGTTCCACGTAAGGCATGGTCAACGGGTTAATAAACAGCACGATTAAGAAAACAGAAGCAATCAGGAAGAAGAACCGTAGAGGATTTTCTTTCTGGTTTTTAAATTTGATTGCAAGAATAACGATGGCAATAATCAAAAGGAATGGAACGAAATTCCATCCATAGTATCTTGTGATAATCTCGTAGAAGGATTTGGAAAATACTCCGGAGCCCTCGCTTAAGGAGGATAAAGAACTTGCCTGAATTAACAGAGCAAGCTTCCAAAAAACGAACGGAGCAATACCAGCTGCAGGAATAAACAGCTTAAAGAATTCGGTCCATTTTCGGGTGATGATCAGGAAGGCAATGGCATATGCTGCGTAGAGAACCGGCGCTAAATAAGTTCCTACCGTTGTCGCAGCTTGGCTTGCTAAAAGAATCGTGAACAGGAAGAAAATATTCCGAATGTTGATCGTTTTCGTTTTCACGAGACGAAGGAATATAAACAGCAACAACGGAAGCAGAATATTAACAAATACTGCTTTTCCCTGCCAGATACGCAAGGTCAGGAAAGCTCCCTGACCATAGGTAGAAGGCCCGCAGACCAGATTTAACAGAACTGCGAACAGCATGAAAAATGGCAGTTTTTTGCGGCCCAATTCCCGTCCTACCAGGTATAAGGACAGGTAGTGCAACGGTACCAAAAGAGTCGGAATAACGCTGTGGCAAAGGACTGCAGCATCCAAATGGAAGAGCTTGGATAAAGCGGCAATCAGAACTTCCCAACTAACCAACTGGTAAGTTGCAGGGAAAACGCTGCCGGGCATACCGCCGGATGGAACGACATCCAGCAGATGATTTCTGGATAAAATCGTTACACTTTCTGCAATATAGAAATTATCGTCTACATTATAGGCGGTATAAAGAATAATCTGGTAAATCTGATAAAGAATCAGGCCAAAAATACAAGCCCAAACCAGATAACTCCACCAGGACCGTTTTGCAGTGAAAACCAATCCTTTGGAAAAGCCTCGGATATCGGTTTTTAACGGGAGACGCCGTTGAATCAAGGACAGTAGAATATAGGCAATGAAGATGCTTATAATGTCGCAAAGAAACAGCGTATAGAGCGTGGAAAATGGCCAGCTGTTGTACATAAATGGCAGACTGGTAATGTGGAATAAGCAAAGAAGAGTGCAAAATCCTACCAGAATTTTGACTGCAAATCCTTTTTCGTTTTTAAAAAGCAGGCAAAGAAGGTCGCCGGTAATATAGCTGATAACTATCATTACGAACGGAACAATCCATACATAGCTGCTCCAAATAAAATTCTCCACAACCAACAATCCTCGATGAACATAGTAATACAAATGAATTATATCGCATCTCAAATGTACCTTCAATTATAATTATAATAATAAAGATAAAAGTAGTAAAAAAATGTTGAAAATGTAGTATTTTCAGCACTTTTATGGTATTCTAATCCCAAATGCGCAGGCGGGCATTTTGTTTGTGACGCAAAAATTTACAGATACAGTTTATATATATCAAAATCGAAAGAATGGGTTAGGAGGAGCTATGGACGAGCAAATCAACAACCGATTAAATGGAGTGTTTCAGGAAGTTTTTGATGATGAAGATTTATTTATCGATGATGATACCAATGCGGATTCCATTGATGACTGGGACAGTATGGAACACATCAATCTGGTAGTCGCTGTGGAAGAAGAGTTTGGAATGAAATTCTCCATGGATGAAATCGCTGAAATGCAGAATGTTGGTGATATGGTTGAAATTATTAAAGAGCGGTCAACCAACTTAGATTAATGTTTTAACAAAAGCAATACAAATTTCAGGTAGAGTAAAACGAAAGGCAGACCATGGTATTTTCTGGAAACATATTTTTATTTATTTTTCTGCCTCTGACCATTCTTGTGTATTTCAATCCTTTTACGAAGAAATGCAAAGACGGAGGGCGAAAATTTAAAAATATTGTCTTGCTCATTGCAAGCCTTGTTTTCTACGCATGGGGAGAACCGAAGTTTGTATTTATCATGATGGCTTCCATTGTTTTAAACTGGCTGCTGGGATTAGGACTGGGAAAACACGAGAAAATATCCGTAAGACGATGGCTCTTGGCTGCAGGGCTGGTCCTGAATCTTGGACTTTTGTTTGTCTTTAAATATCTGGGCTTTACTGCAGGAATTTTCGGTGTAAGAGTATCCATCGCACTGCCGTTAGGAATCTCCTTTTACACCTTCCAGATTCTGTCCTATGTGCTGGATGTTTATTTCAACAAAGACCGGGTGCAGAAGAACCTTCTTCTTTTGGGATTGTACATTTCTATGTTCCCACAGCTGGTTGCAGGACCAATCGTACGGTACAAGGAAGTTTCGGAAGAACTTTTAAACCGAAGAGAGACCAGCGAAGACATCACCTTAGGCGTACGGAGATTCGTTTACGGCCTGGGAAAGAAAGTACTGTTTGCAAACTTTTTTGCAGTCATCACAGATTACGCTTTTTTTAGTCCGGGAGCAGATTCTGTGGCTACTGCCTGGTTAGGAATTATCTGCTATAGCTTACAGATTTATTATGATTTTTCCGGATATTCCGATATGGCCATTGGTTTGGGAAGAATGTTTGGATTTCATTTTCCGGAGAATTTTGATTATCCGTACGTGTCCATGTCCTTTACGGAGTATTGGCGAAGATGGCATATGACGTTAGGCCGGTGGATGAAAGATTACTTGTTCTATCCGCTGCAGAAAAGCAAAGGCTTTCTCAAAATGGGAAAATGGTCGAAGAAGACCTTCGGCAAGAAGAAAGGAAAATACCTTCCGACGATTTTATCCCTTTTAGCTCTTTGGCTGACCATGGGCTTTTGGCATGGCGCGAACTGGAATTTTGTTGTATGGGGACTCGTCTTCTTTGTACTGATGACCTTTGAAAATCTTTCCGGCTTTGGGAAAAAAGCTTTGAAAGCAGCTACGGAAAGAGGTTTTTCCTGGATGAAAGTAGTTTATCACGTTTATGTAATCTTCTTTCTCCTTTTGGCATGGGTATTATTCCGAGCAGAAAGTTTGAATGTAGCCTGGGATTATATCGGAAATATGTTTGGAAAGACTTCCCAGACATTTGTTGATGCAGACTTTTGGAACTATTTAAGCAATGTGAAGTTCCTTTTACCAGCGGGAATTTTGCTATCCACCCCGTTGGCAAGATGGGTAAGCAATAAAGTAACGAAACCATGGGTAAAGGATCTTGCAAGAGGAATCCTGATTCTGGCGATTTTCGTTTTATGTGTATGGGCGGTTATCGCAGAACGCTACAACCCTTTTATATATTTTAATTTTTAGGAATGGAAAAAGAAGGAAAGATTGAAAAAATTATAACGAGATTGGTACTGGGAATCATGGTTGCGTTCCTTCTTTCTATTCTTGTGGTAGCTGTTGCTTCAAAGGCAGGTGTGCAGGGTCTGAATAAATTAGACCATACCATCGAAACGAAGGTTTATGAAATTCAAAGAAACGATCCGTTTTTTACGAAAATCCACAAAGGCTATACCAATGGTGCTTTTGCAGTAAAAAACTATACCGACGCTTATTCCAACGACTTGTTGTTCGGACGGATGTTCATGGTGGAAAATGAAATGCGGTATAAAAACCTGATTGACTGGCAAATCGTTCCGCCCGAAGAATATAACAGCATTCTGTATTTGGATAATGGGTATTTAGCAGGCGCTAATAAAAAAGAAAGCTCGGAAACCATACGAAATATTGCCACAAAAATTAATAGTTTAAAGAATGTTTCGGAAGAAGCTGGAGCGATATTCGTCTATATGCAGACGCCGGGCAATATTGATAAATATGGTGACGAAGGGATGAACCAGGTCAAGGATTTTGCTAATGATAATGCAGATGCGCTGATCGCGGATTTAAAAGACTATGGGATTGAATGCTTGGACCTCCGGGACAATATTGAAGAAACTTTTGACGATTATCACAGCTTGTTCTTCCGGACGGACCACCACTGGAGACAGCCGATTGCCATGTGGGCAACGAATGAGCTTTGCAGTTACTTAGAAGAACATTACGGAAAAGCTTACAAGAAAGAGTTTTACGAGCCGGAGCAGTACGAACTGGAAATAATGAAAAGCTATTATTTAGGCTCTTTAGGTAAGAAAGCAACTTTGGCTAAAACGGAGCCGGATGATTTCGAACTGATGCATCCGAAGTTTGAAACAAACTTTCACTTTACCCAAGACAATGAAGAAGTGGATCGTAAAGGACCGTGGGAAAATTTCTATGATTACGAGGAAATTAACTTTCCGGATATTTATTGGAGAGAATGTTATTTAGGATTATTGTCCTGGTACGGAACGGGAAGATGTTCCATTGAAAATCCAAATGCAGACCGGAAGGAGACGGTGATTTTAGTTGCTGACTCCCTGTGCTTGCCAGTAACCGCGTTCTTGTCTTTGAACTATGAGAAAGTGGAATTGCTGGACGGCCGGTATTTTAAAGGAAGCATTAAGGACTATATCCGGGAAAACCAGCCCGATGTGGTCATTAGTTCTTACACTACGACCGTAATCGAAGAAGGGTATTCGATTTTTGAGTTTTAATAAACGATGGAAAAAGGATGGAAGAAAAGAAAAGCTACGACAAGATAATCATTGGTGCCGGAATCTACGGACTTTATGCAGCTTGGATCTGTGGTATGAGAGGAGAACGGGTACTGGTTTTAGAGAAGGAGCATGACTGCTTCTTACGGGCAACCTATGTCAATCAGGCCAGAGTTCATTTAGGCTATCATTACCCAAGGTCTATCTCTACGGCACAATCTACGGCCCGTTATTTTGACCAATTTGTCTCCCAGTATCCGGAGTGCATTAATAGCGAATTTTATCAGATTTATGCTACCAGTTCCAAGTTTTCCTGGACGAGTGCTGCCCAGTTTGAAAAGTTTTCCGAGGCTGCCAATATTCCATGTGGCAAGCTGGCAGTTGATGAATATTTTAAGGAAGGCATGTGCGATGGCGCATTTGTTACCGGAGAAGTAACCTTCGATGCAAGAGTCCTTTCCCGTTGTCTGATGGCGGAAATTATGATTTATCCAAACATCGAAATCCAATACAACCATCCGGTAACTTCCATTGAGACGGAAGGCACTGTGTATAAGATTGGCTCTGGAGAAGAGTATTATTATGCATCCTTTGTTTTGAATGCGACCTACGCATGCGTCAATGAAATCACGAAAATGGCAGGCTTTGAGCCTTTTAAAATAAAATATGAGCTTTGTGAAGTCATTCTTGGCAACGTTAATGCAGAATTAAGGATTATCGGCCTTACGGTTATGGACGGCCCGTT
>JAKSRL010000037.1 GCA_024403635.1 Lachnospiraceae bacterium
AAGGGCTTATAGCCCGCGCCTCGAACCACCCGTTTTACGGGTGGCGGCGCTTTTTGCATTAATAACGGCTGTTTTGTAATATGTAGAAAAAATTTTAGGACAGAATAATGAGCAAAAAGAAAAAACAAATCGATCTTTCTTCATATGAAAACCGAGAGCCTTTGTGCCCTCATTTTGGTGTTTGTGGAGGATGTACCTATCAGAAAATAGCATATGAAACCCAGCTGAAAATGAAAGCAGAAAAGGTAAGGGAATTACTGAATCCGGTTTATGGCTCTTTCGAGTTTGAAGGAATCCTTCCTAGCCCATCCGAAGAAGGCTATCGGAACAAAATGGAATTTACATTTGGTGACGAATGTAAAGATGGCCCGTTTTCCTTAGGCTTACATCAAAAGGGCAGTTTTATGAATATTGTGAATATTACCGACTGCCATCTGATTCATAGTGATATGAATCAGATTCGGAACGAAGCCCGGGATTTCTTTGATGAATATTATGAAAAGGGCGAAGTGGATTTTAAGAATAATAAAACCCATGTAGGATGGCTACGGCATCTTTTAGTACGGAGAGCAGCATCTAGTGGTGAGATTTTAGTAGCTTTAGTAACGGCAAGCCCTTCTTTTTCCGGTGTGGAAAAACTGAAAGAGGGGACCTTTGCAGAGGAACTGGTAGAAGGATTCAAAGAACGCCTTTTAGGACTGAAATTGGAAGGAACGATTGCTGGCATCTTACATATTACCAACGACGCCCTTTCCGATGTAGTAAAGAGCGATAAAACCGATATTCTGTACGGGAACGATTATATTAACGAAGAAGTATTGGGACTGAATTTTAAGATTTCCACCTTCTCCTTCTTCCAAACCAACACCAAGGGAGCAGAAGTTCTTTATAGTAAGGCGAGAGAGTATGCTTCCAAGTCTTATGGCCTGTTATTTGATTTATATAGCGGAACTGGAACTATTGCCCAGTTAATGGCTCCAGTTGTAAATAAAGTCATTGGCGTAGAGATTGTAGCAGAAGCGGTAGAAGCTGCGAAAGAAAATGCAGCCTTAAACGGCGTAGAAAACGCAGAGTTTGTGGCAGCAGATGTGCTGAAGGCGTTAGACGACCTTCCAAAACCGGATAGCATTATCTTAGACCCTCCAAGAGAAGGAATTAATCCGAAGGCCTTAGGGAAAATCTTAAGCTATAAAGTTGATAATATCGTTTATGTCAGCTGCAAGCCGGAGTCTTTAGCCAGAGATCTGCAGTCCTTTAAGATTGCCGGATATGATCTGGTAAAAGCTTGCTGCGTAGACATGTTCCCGGAAACAGAGCATGTGGAGACTGTATGTCTTCTGTCTAAAAAGAACAGTTAAAAGTGAACCCTGGTATGTGCTGTAAATGTAGTATTTATCAGGGTTTTAGCAAATGAATCGTTATAAGGTTATCTGAAAAAGATGATAATAAAATGAATGTCTCGATGTTAGTGGTATATGGGACCATATCAATAGCTGACAATATGACTGGTAGATTGACACTATAGAATGAATATTAAAAGAAGTGAACCCTAAATAGGGTTCACCGAACACTTTGCTTGAAAGGAGGACGTTAATATGGAATATACATGTGATGAATGCTTTCAAATAAGACAAAAATCTATAGCTATATGTCCTCGTTGCGGAAAGAAAGCTCTCGAGAGCAGAGTTATTGGATGTTCAAGTCTTGTAAAATGCACTAACTGTGGTATGCAGGCCGTCAGTGCAGGAGGATTCTTTGAATCTTGTCATGAAGATGCGCACATGTATTTACTACGTGTATATGAGCCTGGTGATAAATCATGTCTCGTTAAACTTGCCAAGATACTGAATCGAAATGTATTAGAACTGAAAAAGCAATTTATAGATGGCAGAATTGATTTGCAATATACAGTTATGGAATGCCTGGAAAAAAAAGGCATGATCATTGATGTAGGAATTAAGTGCGAACTTGATGATGAAATAGAAAAAGCTTATCCAAGAATAACAGGATGTCCTTATGCGAAGGGAATGTATGAAGAATGGCTGGAGTTTGATGAAAGATTTGATAAAGTAAGTGAAATATACGAATTACTTCATGAACACAGCAATATATTTGAAAAAGCGTTTTTGGAAAGAAAAGCATCTTATGAAGAAATCGAGTGTGCAGAACAAACACTAGGCTTTACTATACCGGAATCATATAAATGGTATTTAACAGAAATTGGACATGGTGGGTATTTCTTTGAATTCATGGGTGTTGGACTAAATGGCAGATTGATTTTTGTAGACGAGACAGTTGTTCAGAGAAATAATGGAATGCCCAATAATTTATTGGTAATTCAAAATTGCGATGAGTATGTCGATTGTATCGATGTGAATACTGGGCTGGTCGTTACTTGGAGTATGTATGATGCAGACGGTGTTATTTCTAGAAATATTGACTTTTATGAATATTTCCTCGAAGAAATCAAGAATGCGATTGATAATTACGATGAATGATGGAGTGCTCTTGTAAAAACTATATTTTTTAACGATTACTTTTTTATCGTTAAAAACTGTCGTGGATATGTTTCCACATACGGGCAGGAGTGATAACATGAACCCAGACGTACATCGGCTCGTGTTAACCCATGTGGAGACGGTATGTCTTTTGTCCCAATAATGCCTGAAAGACAAGGAAAGGATTTGTAAAAATGAAACAAAATGAAATATTAGAATCTTTATCGAAAGAAGAATTAATGGAATTGATTCGTATTTATTCGAAAAACTTGCTGGCTTTAGATGGCGTGTGGTTTCAGTCCATCGAAGAAAAACTGGGCATGGATGAGGCAATGTATCATGACGAGCGAGCATGGTCCAGATTTACGGTAAGTGAAGCAAAACGAATTAAAGAATTCTTACAACTGCCGGAGCAGGCAGGAATGGAAGGACTTTCGAAAGCGCTTCAGTTAAGATTCTATGCAAATATTAATAAAGATTCCATTGAAATTGATGGAAACACGTTGTATTACACTGCGATGGATTGTCGCGTACAGACGGCAAGACTTCGTAAGGGAATGCCACTCCATCCGTGTAAATCCGTAGGAATTTTAGAGTATAACGGATTTGCCAAAACTATTGACAGCAGATTAACTTGCGAATGCGTTAGTTGCTATCCGGACATAACCGATGATACCTGTTGCTGCAAATGGAAATTTGTTTTGAACGACTGAGTTGATAATTATGGCCAACAGACAGTATGAGGAAATGCTCTCTGCAGCGAAATTAAAACTGAAAGACCGGACGCCGGAAAACCTGGCAGAGAAGGGCAACCTTTTCTATGACAGAGAAAAACAGGAATTCTGTTTTGAACTTTTTGGAACAAAAACCATGGTCAGCTATCCAGATTATGTGATTACGCCGGAGCCTAATATGTGGCTGGCCCTTACGGTTCTGCAATACTTGGATGAAGCCGATGGGACTCCACTACAGGAAGGACGGATGAGCCTTAGTGAGTTTAAAGAAGGAGGTCTGATTCGAGGCGCCAGCTTTGATCGGGAGAACGATAAAATCATCCGTCAGGTAACTGCAGGAAAGAGCCCGGAAGAGATAAAACAGGCGATTTTAAATAACGGAGGAGAACTGATGGAAGGAAAAGCAGACCTATGTGCGAAGTTTTCTTTTCTGCCAAATTTTCCTTTGTATTTAAACCTTTGGTTTGCAGATGAAGAGTTTCCAGCCTCTTGTAAAGTACTTTTTAATCCCTCTGCAGAGCACTATTTAAAGGTGGAGGCAGCCGGAACAATCGCCGGAATTTTACTATCCGAGACATTCATGCATTAACGCTTTAAATTAATAAAATTTTTGCTTGACTTATGGAGTAGTGGTCATTATAATCAGCCTCAATAAATCATTTTTTTCAACAAAAGGAAACTAAAATGTTTAAAAAATACCGCAAAACCTATAACTATTATTATTCCTATTTTCGATATTGATATTAGGTTGGTTTTGGTATAGCAATTTTTATTAAGTTAGTTTTTAAGCGGACCAGACCTTCTGGTCCGTTATTTTTATAAAGAGAGGTCAAAAAAATGAATTCAACGATGATAATTACGTTAATTATGACAGTGGCGTTTTTCGCAGTAATGCTGATTATTGGAATCCGTTCCAAATCTCACGCCCAGGATGTTACCGGCTTTGTATTAGGCTCCAGAAATGTAGGCCCATGGCTTAGCTCTTTCGCATATGGTACTTCTTATTTCTCCGCAGTAATTTTCGTTGGATATGCAGGACAGTTTGGCTGGAATTTCGGTCTGGCATCTACCTGGATCGGTCTGGGAAATGCTTTTATCGGATCCCTTCTTGCATGGCTGATTTTAGGAAGACGTACCCGAATCATGACAAACCACATGGAAAGCAAAACCATGCCAGAATTCTTCGGAACCCGTTTTGAATCTAAGAAATTGAAAGTAGCAGCTTCCGTTATTATTTTCATCTTCCTGATTCCTTACACCGCTTCTCTTTACAATGGACTTTCCCGTCTGTTCGCTATGGCATTCCCTGGTGTAAACTACGCAGTATGTGTCATCATCATGGCAGTTTTAACCGGAACCTACGTAGTAATCGGCGGATACATGGCAACCGCAATTAACGACTTTATTCAGGGCTTATTAATGTTAGTAGGTATTGTTGCAGTTATCTTAGCAGTACTGAATGACAATGGTGGCTTTAACGCAGCCATTGAATCTCTGGCAACTGGACCAAATGGCGGCTGGCAGTTCACCTCCTTCTTCGGAGCAGACCCAGTATTCCTTCTCTTTGTAATTTTACTTACTTCCTTAGGTACCTGGGGACTTCCTCAGATGGTTGGAAAATTCTACGCAATTAAGAACGAAGACGCAGTAAAGAAGGGCACAGTTATTTCAACATTATTCGCAATTATTGTAGCTGGTGGATGCTACTTCTTAGGTGGCTTCGGCAGATTATACAATGTAGACGTTGCAGCAGAAGGCTTTGACGCAGTAATCCCTCAGATGCTTTCCCACCTGTCACCAATTATTATCGGTATCGTAATTGTATTGGTACTTTCCGCTTCCATGTCCACCCTTTCTTCTCTGGTACTGACAAGCGCTTCTACCATTACCTTAGACTTTATTGCACCGCTGACAAAGAAGAAATCCGTTGATGAAAAACAGAAAATGATCTTAATGCGTATATTCATTGTTGTATTCATCGTAATTTCTGCAGTCATTGCAATTAAGCAAGTATCTAATAAGAGTATTTTTATCGCACAGATGATGGGTGTTTCCTGGGGTGCGTTAGCGGGTGCTTTCCTGGCTCCATTCCTCTATGGCTTATACAGCAAACGCATCAGCCGCGTGGCAGTAGCTGTTTCCTTTGTATGGGGCTTTGGTCTGGAAATTATTCAGCTTCTTATTTCCTTAGGCGCTTTCTCTGTAGCAGCAAGCCCATTCTTAAGCTTTGTATTTAAGAATTCCTTATACTCAGGAGTATTTGCTATGGTTGGTGGCCTGATTATCGTTCCAATTATCAGCTGGTTAACACCAGGTTCTCGTCCAGTAGAAGTAGAAAAAATCTTCTCCTGCTACAACAAGACGAATAATATTGAAATTAAAGAACATCTTGGAAAATAAGGAGGTTTTCTGTTAAAATATAAATGCGAAAAGAAAACATACATTTAGGACAGGAAAAATGAAAAAATTATTTCGAATTGTAGTTATCGTATCTATGGTTCTGGCGGTTCTGGCAGCAGCTGGTTGTGGAAAAGAGGAAACTTCGGAAACGGACCCGGAGCAGCAGCCGGAATCCCATGCGGAAATATTAGGCGAACAAAAGACCTGGGGCTCTTTCCAGGTTTTTGTTCCGGATGGAATGACCTTGACGGGAGGAAGTCTGATTGATATCGAAGACCCGGATAGTTTGTGGATCCAGCCGGCGGAATTCGGCCTGGAATGTTTCCAGATAATAAACACCGATAAAGATACGGTAGAAAAAGATATAAAAGACGCAAAGTCGGCATATAGCACCTCAGACATCAAAAAATTCTCTGCTGGAGAATTATCTTGGACCGGTATTTCGTATATGTCCGGAGATCAGCCGGTACAGATTTTGAAGGGCGTTAGCGGCAACATCTGCGTCGAGGTGAAAATCACCGGTTATGAATATGATTCGGATATGGCCATGGCGGTTTTGAATGATATTCATGTATTGCAATAAGAGCACGCTCTGATTTGCAAGGTATACGTTCTTATGGTAAAATAAATAAGTTGCGTATACAAAATTTTTACAAGGCCTGAATTTTTCTGTGAAAAGATTCAGCGCTGTGAACGACAGGCAGTAATGTTATTTCATAATTTCTTGAATTATATAGACCCGGGAACAGGAAGTATGCTGTTCGCCATTATTATCGGCGTAGTAACAGCAGGCATTTTTGTTGTCCGGGGTCTTTTTATTAAATTCAAGTTTTTCCTTCAGGGAGGTCGTGGAAAGCAGGAAGATTTAAAGAAATCCACCTGTGTCATTTTCAGCGACAGCAAGACCTACTGGAACATTTTTAAGCCGGTCTGCGATGAATTTGAACGCAGAGGAGTAGATTGCCAATATCTGACGGCGTCCAAAGATGACCCTGCTCTGGAAGAAAAATATGAGCATGTAAAATGCGAATTCGTTGGTGAAGGAAATATGGCCTTTGCCAAATTAAATATGATGAGCGCGGTAATCTGCCTTTCTACCACGCCTGGTTTGGATGTTTTGCAGTGGAAACGTTCCAAAGACGTAGAGTGTTACATCCATATTTTCCATGGTATTTATGATGCAACGGTCTACCGTATGTTTGGTCTGGACCACTATGACGTGGTTCTTATGACAGGAGAATTCCAAAGAGAGCAGATCCGGGCCATGGAGCAGATGCGAAATTATCCGGTAAAAGAGTTGGCAGTTGCCGGCGTAACGAATCTGGACAGCTTAATGGAACGCTTGAATAAAGAAGGACGGAAACATAACGAGAAGCGAACCGTTCTATTGGCTCCTTCTTGGGGTGATGCCTGCATTCTGAATAAGTATGGCGCAGAGTTTATTCAAAAACTGATTAATACCGGTTATAAGATTATTATTCGTCCGCATCCACAGACCAAGACCGTAGATCCGGAAATGCTGAAGTCCTTAATGGAACAATTTCCGGACAATGATAATCTTAGTTGGAATTTTGATATTGATAATTTTGACTGCCTGAATGAATCTGATATTCTGATTTCGGATTATTCCGGAGTTGTATTTGATTATGCCTTTGTATTTGATGGTCCGATTATGTATGCAGATACGACCTTTCAGTACGAAGTATATGATGCTGCATGGTTTGAAGGACCGACCTGGCTTCTTTCCACTCTTCCAAAAATCGGCCGCCAGTTAAAGCAGGAAGATTTTGACAACATGAAAGAAATCATCGATGAAGTGATTGATTCCGAAGAGTATAAAGCCGGAAGAAATGCTGCAAGAGATGAGGCTTGGCAGGAACGAGGCAAGGCCACAAAGAATATTGTAGATTTTGTAATTAAGAAGCATGACGAACTGGTAGCGGCGGCAGAGCAGAAAGCTCAGGAAGCCAGCCAGAAAAAGTCCGGCTTATTCCATAAAAAGAAGTAACAAAAAGGAAACGTAAATGTTTGTAACGGTGCTTTACAATCTTTTCATAATGCCCCTGGAAATGATTTTTGAGGTAGTCTTCTCTTTAGCCTACCGTATTTTTTCCAACCCGGGAATTGCCATTCTGGCCCTCAGCTTGGTCATGAACTTTATGGTTCTGCCACTGTATAAGAGAGCCGATGCAATGCAGGAGGAAGAGCGTGATAAGGTGAACTCTATGGCGAAATGGGTGAACCATATTAAGAAAACCTTCAAGGGCGATGAAAGATATATGATTCTGACCGAGTATTACCGTAGTCAGCATTACAAACCGATTTACGCCCTGAAGAGTTCCTTATCGTTGCTGCTTCAGATTCCGTTCTTTATTTCCGCTTATCATTTCCTTTCTAACCTTCAGTTGCTGAAAGGAATGTCCTTCTTATTCCTGAAGGATTTAGGCCAGCCAGATCAGTTAATTCATCTGGGTGCCCTTAGCGTGAATTTTATGCCGATATTAATGACCTTGATTAATGTGGCTTCTGCTTTTATTTACCTGAAAGGATTCCCGATTCGGGACAAGATTCAGACCTATGGCATTGCCGCAATTTTCCTGGTTCTCTTATATAACAGCCCGTCTGGCCTGGTTTTCTATTGGACCTTAAACCAGATTTTCTCCGTATGTAAAAACATCGTCATGAAGATTATCTTAAAGCGCAGAAAACCGAAGGCTCCGAAGGTCGTAAAAGAAGTGAAGCCGATAAAGACCCGGGTTTATGTGCTGGGTGCTCTTGCGCTTACGATTATCACTGGCCTTTTAATTCCGCTGTCCGTTTTATCTGCTTCTCCAGTAGAATTCATCAGCGGTTCTACAACGCCTACGACGATTTTAATCAGTACCGTAAGTATTGCCTGCGGTTTCTTTATGATATGGATCAGCGTATTCTATTATCTTGCGAAACCGAAGGGTAGAAACATCATTACCTACATTATCTGGGTATTTAGTATTACGGCGATTATTAACTTTATGTTCTTTGGAACAAAGACCGGAACCATTTCTACCTACTTGGTATATGATATTCGGCCAGAATTCAGCATCAGTGAGATCATCATCAGTTCCGTAGTATTTGTGGCTGTTGCTGGTTGTCTGGTTCTGCTACTGAAGTTCTGTGAGAAGATTGTTCCATATATTTGTTTGATTGCAATTGCAGGCTCCTTGGCTTTAGTTGTAGTAAATACTTCCAACATGAATTCCATTCTGGAAAAGAGCCCAGAGCGTGTTACAACAGAGAATCCGGAAAAGATGCTTTCCTTAAGCAAAAACGGAAAGAATGTTATTGTATTTATGCTGGATCGTGCGGTCAGCGCTTACGTTCCGTTTATGCTGGAAGAAAAAGCAGAATTAAACGAAATGTATTCGGGCTTTACTTATTATCCGAATACCCTTTCCTTTGGAGACCATACCAACTTTGCAGCTCCGGCCCTTTTTGGCGGTTATGACTACACGCCGATTGCCATGAACAAGAGAGCAGATCAGTCCTTAAAAGAAAAACATGACGAAGCTCTTTTAACTTTGCCGGTATTGTTCTCGGAGAACGGATATGACGTAACGGTTTGCGACCCTCCTTATGCAGGCTATTCGGAAATTCCGGATTTAAGTATTTATGACAAATATGAAGGCATTGATGCCTACATTTTAAAAGGAAGCTTTGTTTCCAATGATTCGGTTGTTGGTGGCGTAAAACTTGCTACTGCTCAATCCAAGAACTTCTTTGCTTATAGTTTAATGAAGTCCTTCCCATTGGCTTTAAGAAATCTTGTTTATTTAGATGGTAACTACTTTGGAGCTTCCAGCCTTTCTGCAAATGAGCCGGTATTCTTAGAAAGTTATTCTGTTCTGACGGAACTGAAAAACCTGACGGAAATAACGGAGGATGCAAAAGGTTCTCTTTTAGTAATGCAGAATGAAACTCCTCATGCGCCTACCTTTTTACGCACGCCGGATTATGTCCCGGGAACGGCTTTAGAAACTTCTGTGAAACTTCCGCAGGAGACCAGATCTTTGGAAGACCTGACGATGTTCATGGATTCTTCCCGTCAGGTTCAAAGCTATCAGGTAAATATGGCCTCTCTTTTAGAAATCGGTAAATGGCTGGACTATCTGAAAGAGGAAGGTGTTTATGATAACACCAGAATCATTATTGTTGCGGATCATGGCTACAGCCTTTACCAGATTGACGAATTGTGGATGTCTGCAGGAAGAGACGTTATGTACTGCAATCCGCTTCTTCTGGTGAAAGATTTTAATGCATCCGGTGATGTTATGACGGATCGGAGCTTTATGACCAATGCAGACGTTCCAACCTTTGCGGTAGAAGGATTGATTCCAAACGCAAAGAATCCATTTACTGGAAATGTAATTAATTCCGAGGCGAAGAAAAATGAAAAAGATCAGATTATGACCACTTCGGATGAGTTCTATATCGGCATCAACAATGGCAATGTATTTATTACTTCTGACGGTCAGTGGTGGGGCGTTCATGATAATATTTTCGACGAGAATAAGTGGACGCGATATGAAGAGGTTA
Source organism: Lachnospiraceae bacterium (assembly GCA_024403635.1). Lineage (GTDB taxonomy): Bacteria > Bacillota > Clostridia > Lachnospirales > Lachnospiraceae > RGIG5612. Next base: position 10,205 of record JAKSRL010000037.1, read on the forward strand.
ATTGACGATGAAAAGATTCGTTAAAATAATAAAAAGAATACTGGCGGCAACGGCGTCTCTGATTCTATTATTGGTGACGGTTTTTGCTTTTACGGCATATGGTCAGGAATTTAATTATGCCTTTGATCTGGAGTCCGGAGAACGGATTATTCCAATCAGTAAAAATGGTATGAACGTTATTGTTATTATGTTAGACCGTGCCATTAACGGATACGTTCCGTTCATGTTTGAAGATGAGCCTCTTTTAGACGAGGAGTTTTCCGGCTTTACCTATTATCCGAATACGGTTGGATACGGATGCCATACGAATTACGCCCTTCCGGCATTGTATGGTGGTTATGAATATACTCCATGGGCTATGAATGAGAGAGATTCGGAATTGCTTGTAGATAAGCACAACGAGGCCTTAAAGGTCCTCCCGGTTTTATTTGGCGATAATGGGTTTAAAGTTACTGTATGTGATCCGCCTTTTGCAAATTACCAGCAGATTCCGGATTTGAGTATTTACACCGGCTATGAAAACATTAATGCCTATAATGTGCAGTATGCATACCAGCCATATGATGATCCGCTGGAATACTATAATATGGTAAACATTGATACCTGGTTTTCTCAGAGAAAAGCAGTTCTGGATGCGTTACCATCCTTAACGAATATCAGCGATTCTGAGGAAAACACCTTCCTGTTTTTACAGAATGATATTACCCATTGGCCGACCTATGTGGAAGAATCTGCAGGATATAATTTATCTACCAGAAGCTTGAATGGGGTGCTGATGTATATGGATGACTATCAGCAGCAGACCCATTATATGACAAATATTGCGGCCTATAAATCTTTGGGAGAATGGTTTGCATATCTGAAAGAACAGGGCGTATATGATAATACGAGAATCATAATTACGTCGGACCATGGCTTCAGCCTGTATCAGTTTGATCATTTATGGATGAGTGGCGGAAGAGATGTACAGTTTGTAAATCCAGTCCTTATGGTGAAGGATTTTTATGCAACTGGCCCGTTAAAGATAGATAGTTCCTTCATGACCAATGCCGATGTTCCAACCTTGGCGACGAGAAGAGTCCTTAAGAATCCGGTCAATCCGTTTACAAAAAATGCTCTGAACAATTATGTTAAGAATAAAGAAGACCAGATGACCACCTCTGCTCATCAGTTTTATATTGAATTCAATAATGGAAACACCTTTGACACTTCTGACGGCAATTGGTGGGGAGTTCACGACGATATCAGTGTAGAAGAGAACTGGACCTGTTATTATTAAAAAGGATTATTTGTAATCCTGAAGGGATCTGTAGTAAATGTAAACCTTGAGGTTTACATTTTTCTATAGTATTGTTTTTGCAGAATAAGTCTTAAACAAAAATGGATCTTTTTTTTGTACGCAATTTGTTTCTGTGCGTTCTTTTATTTCTCGTTAGCGATAGCGATTTAAAGTCTTATAAAATTCCAAACCAATATATATTAGGCATTATCGGGAATTGGATGATTCCCTATTTGCTTTGCTGTTTTTGTTTCAATGGAGGCTTTTTTCTTCCTTGGGAACATGTGATTTCTGCAGTACTAATCAGTGGTTTGGTGCTGATAGTTGCTGTGGCTTTTGATTGGTTCTTGAAGAAGAAAAGTTTGGGAGGAGGGGATATAAAACTGATTTTTGCGGTCTCCTTATATCTCGGAACAGAAGGCTCTTTACTCATGGTGCTTATTTCCTGTATGGGAGGCCTTATTTTGGCTTTTCAGGGAGGAAAACCCTTCCAACAAGGAAAAATTCCTTTTGGACCGGCCATTACTTTTAGCACGGTTTTGCTGCTGATTTTTTTCTGGAATCCTATCTGAATCCGGTCCATTTTTTCATAGATTTTTCACCGGTTTTTTATTGAAATCCTGTTGACAGTAAATTGTTATAATGCTAATATAACACCAGATGTTAGCACTCTTTTGATTTGAGTGCTAACAAGAGAAAAAGCTCAAGCGAAACCATAAAGCGCGCGGACCGAAAGGCAAAGAAGATGGAATTAGATGAGAGAAAAAAGAAAATACTGCAAGCGGTAATTAAGAACTATCTGGAAACCGGGGAACCAGTTGGCTCCCGAACCATTTCGAAATACACCGATCTGAATTTAAGCTCTGCGACGATTCGAAATGAAATGGCAGATTTGGAGGAATTAGGCTATATTTTCCAACCACATACTTCTGCGGGAAGAATTCCTACGGATGCCGGATACCGACTGTATGTAGATGATATGCTCTCCGGAAAACAGGAAGAACTGAGTCAGAAAAACCGAAAACTTGAGGAACAGGAAGAAACACTGAAAAACATGCAGGAAATCATGGATAAAAGGGTAGACCGTATTGAGGAAGTCCTGAAAGACATGGCAAAGATGCTGGCGAACAACACCAACTACACTTCCATGGTATCTATGCCTCAGGCCAACAAGAACCGGTTAAAATTTGTTCAGTTGACGCAGCTCGATGAAGGAAAACTTCTTTGTACGATTGTGCTGGAAGGAAACATCGTAAAAAATGAAATGATAAAGATTAGTCAGAACTTAGACCAACAGGTTTTATTAAGTCTGAATCTTCTTTTCAATAATAAATTAAATGGTCTGACCCTTCAGGAAATTAATTTTGACATGGCTGCCAATATGGCAGATCAGGCAGGCGAATACGGAGCGTTAGTAACAGAAATCATTAATGCTGTTGTAGCGACCATCGGTTCCGCAGATGGAATTGAGATTTTTACCAGTGGGGCAACCAACATTTTCAAATATCCGGAACTTAGCGATAACGGAAATGCAAGCAGACTGATTTCCACCTTGGAGGAAAAAGAAAAGCTTACGGAACTCCTTACGGACAGCCTGGAAGAAATCGGTGAAAATACTACTGGCATTCAGGTTTATATTGGAGAAGAAACTCCGGTTAATTCCATGAAAGATTGTTCCGTAGTAACAGCTACTTATGAGTTTGAAAAAGGCGTTTACGGAAAAATCGGTATTATTGGACCGAAAAGAATGGATTATGAAAAGGTACTGGCAGCGCTGAAAAGCGTAACAGGAAACCTAGATAAGACGTTTAAAAAAGAGAAAGACGAAGGATAAGAGAAAGGTAGGCATACAGGTTTGGCAGACAGAGAAATGAAATGGGCTAAAGAGGCAAGGCAGAGAATGGAAGAAGAATTAAAAAAAGAAACAGAAGAAATAAACGAAGAAGTTAAGGACGCTGCAGAAGATACCGAAGAAACTACAGAAGAAGTCCTGGAAGGCGAAGTTGTAGAAGAAGCAGCGGAAGAAGAAAATCCTGCAGACAAGGCTCTTGCAGAAGCACAGGAAAAATACAAAAGATTATTTGCAGAATTTGATAATTTCCGTAAAAGAACGGAACGGGAAAAGAGCATGCGCTATGACATGGGTGCCAGAGACATGGTAGAAAAGATTTTGCCGGTTTTGGACACGTTTGAATTAGCTCTGAAGAACGTACCGGAAGCGGAACAAGGTTCTTCGTTCGTAGACGGAATGGAAAAAATCCATAAACAGTTCCTTACGGTTTTGGAAAACGCCGGAGTAAAGGCAATCGAAGCAGTGGGAAAGGAATTTGATCCGAACTTTCATAACGCCGTGATGCATGTGGAAGATGAAACCGTAGGCGATAACATCGTAGTGGAAGAACTTCAGAAAGGCTATACCTATAAAGACTCTATCGTTCGCTACAGTATGGTAAAAGTAGCAAACTAAGGCAACAACCGCGGGAAACCGCGTGAATATAAATAACTTAAGAAAAACCAGAGGGCAGAAAGCCCGAAACAGGAGGAAAATAAAAATGTCAAAGATTATCGGAATTGATTTAGGAACAACAAACTCATGTGTAGCAGTTATGGAAGGTGGTAAACCAGCTGTTATCGCAAATGCAGAAGGTATTCGTACGACTCCTTCCGTAGTAGCTTTTTCAAAAAACGGAGAAAGATTAGTAGGCGAACCTGCAAAACGTCAGGCAGTTACAAATGCTGACCGTACAATCTCTTCTATCAAGAGACAGATGGGTTCTGATTACAGAGTAAATATTGATGGAAAAACATATTCCCCACAGGAAATTTCAGCAATGATTCTGCAGAAATTAAAAGCAGATGCAGAAGCTCATTTAGGTGAAACCGTATCAGAAGCTGTTATTACAGTTCCTGCGTACTTCAACGATGCACAGAGACAGGCAACCAAAGATGCTGGTAAAATCGCAGGATTGAAAGTAGACCGTATTATTAACGAGCCTACCGCAGCAGCTCTTTCTTATGGTTTGGACAACGAAGCGGAACAGAAGATTATGGTCTACGACCTTGGTGGTGGTACTTTCGATGTTTCCATCATTGAAATCGGTGATGGTGTTATTGAAGTTCTTGCAACCGCTGGAAATAACAGATTAGGTGGCGACGACTTTGATGAAAGAGTTGCGAACTACCTTATTGCACAGTTTAAGTCTCAGGAAGGCGTTG
>JAKSRL010000038.1 GCA_024403635.1 Lachnospiraceae bacterium
TTTGCGGAAATTAAAGGAGCATCCTGGGCCTCCAGGCCAATAACATCTTCAATCTCATCGATGACTCTTTGTGGTTCAGCACTTGGGAGGTCGATTTTATTGATGACTGGAATTACTTCCAAATCATGGTCGATTGCCATATATACATTGGCCAAGGTCTGGGCTTCAATTCCCTGAGCTGCGTCTACAACCAAAACTGCGCCGTCACAAGCAGCCAGCGACCGGGATACTTCATAATTAAAGTCTACATGTCCTGGCGTATCGATTAAGTTAAAAGTATATTCTTCCCCATTCTTGGCCTTGTAAATGGCTCTTACGGTCTGGGCTTTAATCGTAATTCCACGCTCTCGTTCCAGGTCCATGTTATCTAAAACCTGAGCCTGCATTTCACGAGACGTCAACGTACCGGTTTTCTCGATAATACGGTCTGCCAGCGTGCTCTTGCCATGATCAATATGAGCGATAATACAAAAATTTCTAATATGTTTCTGATCCATTGTTACCCAATTTCTGTCGTGATTTTTATTACATTCTTTCCGGAGCTGCAAAACCTAACAGGTCGATGCACTGTTCTAATACTTCTTTTGTAAGTTTTAACAGTCCTAAATAGCTGTCTTTCTTCGTTGCATCTTCTTCGGACAAAATTTTTACTTCATGATAGAAGCCGTTGAAAGCGTTCGCCAGATCATAAATATAAGCACATAATTTATGTGGCGCCAACTCGTTATAAACGGTTTCCATTACATCGTTGAATCTGGATAGTTCCATCATCAGATCTTTCTCACTCTTGGTTCCGGTAAAGGATATTTTTCCGGGTGGAACTACGCCTGCCTTATTCAGGATGGATTTAATTCTTACGATGGTGTAAAGAATATATGGGCCGGTGTTTCCTTCAAATTCAATAAACCGGCTGATATCGAAGATGTAGTCCTTGGTAGCCTGATTGGACAAATCGCCATATTTCAAAGCTGCTAAAGCAATGACCTTTGAGGTCTTCTCAGCTTCTTCCCGGTCAATATCCGGATTGTCTTTCATCTTTTCCAAAACCGCTTCATTTACTTCGTTAATCAAAGATTCCAGTCTCATAACGCCACCCGAACGGGTTTTATAAGGCTGTCCATCTTTTCCATTCATAGTACCAAAACCTAAATGGAATAATTTTTCACCTTCATGAACGATTCCAGCTTTTTTAGAAACGCGGAATACCTGTTCCAGATGAAGAGATTGTCTTTTATCAACAACGTAAATAATATAATCTGGCTTATACAGTTTTTCTCTTTCTACTAAGGTTGCCAGATCTGTGGTTGCATACAAACTGGAACCATCCGATTTTACAACAATGCAAGGAGGAAATTCTTTCTTATCCGAATCTTCTGTTACATCAATAACCCATGCCCCCTGGCTTTCTCTTGCCAGCCCATCATCTTTCAATTTCTGAATCATGTCCGGAATATAAGGCTGAACATCACTTTCGCCTTTCCACAGTTCAAAGAAGACTTCCAGATTGTCATAATTCTTCTTCAGGTCTTCTTTAGAAACTTGTAAGATTTTCTCCCAGATTTTCCGATATTCTTCATTACCATACTGAAGTTCGTTGGTAATTCTATGAGCTTCTTCTGCGAAAGCCGGGTCATAAGTATCGCTTTCCGTTTTACATTTCTTGCTAGCCGTCGGATAAATTTCTTCTAAATCCGATACCGTAAAATCTGACATTCCACGCAATTTCAGTTCTGCAATTACCTGACCCATCTGAAGACCCCAGTCTCCTAAATGAACATCGCCTAAGGTTTCATGACCTACATATTTGCAGATTCGCTTTACACTTTCCCCAATAATAGCCGCTCTTAAATGGCCAATATGTAAAGGCTTTGCTACATTTGCTCCGCCGTAATCTACCATAACCATCATTGGATTTTCTGCTGGTTCAAGGCCGAATTTCTCGTTTTCAACCATTCCGTTAACGTAGTCGGTAAGAAAATCGCCTTTTACTTTCAGATTGATAAATCCAGGTTTTACTGCGTCAACTTCCTCAAACACCGGATTCTTTTTCAATACTTCTACCACAGCCTGAGCAATATCCAAAGGAGCTTTATGGGCCTCTTTTGCAAGAGCCATGGCGCCGTTACACTGATATTCACACAAGTCTGGCCGGTTGGAAACAGAAGCTACAACTTTTTCCGACGGAAAGCCGGCTTCATCAAAAGCTTTTTTCAGTTCATCTGTAATTAATTCAAGGAATTTTTTCATAACTCTACTCCATTATTTGAAAGCATTTCGCGTGCTGAATCCAGAGAGTCAACACCATGCATATTTTTTATCGGTGCAAATTCTTTTGCACGAACAACCTCATAGCCTAAACATCCGGACATCATCTCAATCATATCCAATACCAGATTTTCGTATTTATGTCCGTTAGGTTCTTCCGGTTTTATATGATTTCCGTTTTCATCAATGTACGGAACCTTTTTATTTACAATATGAAGCGGGAGCTGTCGGCTGGCAATAGCTTCAAGGTCTTCTACTTTAAACAAATAGTTTAAAATAACACCAAAGTTATAAGCTAATTCCCCATTAGCAGCCCTTTCTACCATCATCTCTTCTGTGAGATCATAGTATTCTACGATAGATGGATGTCCGTTTTTCAGGCAAAGGACTCCGACTTTCTCATCCGGAGCAGCTTTTCGTATAACCTTCGCGCCAATCGGTTGGCCGGATTTCAACGTTGCACCTACAAAGACCGGATCCGCAATCTGCTGAAGAACGTTATCTACTGCAAAAATATTAATCCACTCTACTCCCATGGCTTTTACTTTATCTAACAGGCCTGCTTTCCTCATGGAAACAAACCATCCGCCATTTCCATTTGGAGAAAGGGAAATATGGCCTTTTTCTTCCAGATATACTTTTCCGTTTAAGTCCGTAGCTGGAGCCATTTCCTGTATAAAGAATTCTACATAATCTTTGTTATATCCAAAATAATCATGACCTTCGAGGAAGTCTCTGGTTTCCTTATCGTTCTTATCACTGGTCATGATCAGAAGTGGAATCCAAGTTCCTGCTTCTTTTTTTACTTTCAACAGATTTTGGATAAGGCACTGGAAGATATAGAGTTCCTTTGTAAGCCCTACATTCAGTGTGCCTTTCGGGCCCTCAATTCCCAAACGAGTTCCCTGGCCTCCGGCCAAAAGAACTGCTGCCACTTTATTGTTCTGAATGGCTTCAATTCCGTAAGAACGAAATTCCTCTTCAGATTTTTCAATTTCATTTAAGGTCATTACCTCAATCGGAGTAATTTTTCCATCGGTCGCAATAAATTCTTCCCCATTAATCAGGTCAAAATCGATATTATCGATTTCGGTCAAAAGAATATTTTGTTCTTCCTCAGACAGTTCTTCATAGAATCTTAAAAGCTGAAGCTGGTCGTATTTTTCAAGTTTTTCTTTTATTCTGCTATATTCCATAAATTCATCTCCAATTATGTTTATTTTCCAGCATAAGAAGCTGCTTCTTTTAAGTATACGATTGCATTTTGCGCATTCTTCTTTGCCTGTTCTTCGCTCATCTCTTTCTTCACAGATGCCGGAGATCCAACGATTACTGTATTATCTGGGAATTCTTTTCCTTCGGTTACCAGAGCCCCTGCACCTACAGTACAGTTTTCTCCGATAACGGAATGATTCATTACGATAGCACCCATACCAATGAGTGCACCATCTTTTACGGTACAACCGTGAATAATACAGTTATGTCCAATGGTTACATTTTTACCAATTTCTACGTGACCACCTGGATCCACATGAACTACGCTATTATCTTGAATATTTGTATTTTTACCAACTTTGATAGGACCGCTATCTCCTCGTAAAACAGCTCCAAACCATACGCTGACACCTTCTTCCAAGGTAACGTCACCGATAATCGTTGCATTGTCAGCTACAAAAAGAGCTTTGGAAACATCCGGAGTTTTTCCTTCAAAATCTAATATCATTTTCTTTCCTTCTTTCGTATATCTTCTGGCGCTTTCATTTTTATACAATACGCCACTTTAAGCCTATGTTAATATACCACAAAAGTCTTCATCCATAAAGTATACATTGCCTAAAAAATGTAAACGGGATACAATAATTTTGCTTATGAAATTAAATGAATCTCAGCTGCGTTCTGCAGACCATTTCACCGGGCCTTCTCTGGTTTTGGCCGGTCCCGGCAGTGGTAAAACCGCAGTCATTACTTATCGCATCAAAAACTTAATCGAAAAGTATCATGTGGTTCCCAGCAATATTCTGGTAACCTCTTTTTCACGTGCTGCCGCCAAAGAAATGGAAGAACGTTTTCACAAAATTGCATCCTATTCCGGTCAGGGGCCATTTTTTGGCACCTTTCACAGCTTCTTCTTCTCCATTTTAAAAAAAGGATATGGCTCTCAAAAAAGTAGAATTCTGACGGAACAACAAAAGATAGAAATCCTCCGTTTGGAAATGATTCGCCTTCAGATTGAATTTGAGTCAGGCCCAGACCTTTACCGAAATATCTTAAACGATATCAGCAGAATTAAATCCGGGCAAACCCAGAACGGAACCTTTCTTCCTCTTTCTCTTCCATCCATGACCTTTTATCCGCTATGCAAGGCGTATCTGCAAACCACGAAGGAGATGGGCGTCATGGATTACGACGATATTCTGTTAAAATGTTACGCTCTTTTAAAAGAACGTCCGGACCTTTTAGACTATTACCGGAACCGATACTCCTATATTTTGATTGACGAATTCCAGGACATTAATCCAGTGCAATATGAGATCATGAAACTCATCGCGGCTCCTTTGAATAATCTTTTCGCTGTCGGAGACGATGATCAAAGCATTTATGGTTTTCGTGGTGCTTCTCCCGGAGTTATGAAACGTTTTTTGAAAGACTATCCAAATGCTAAAATTCATGTGCTAAACATCAATTACCGCTCTTCCTTCCCCATTGTTCATGCTGCCACGGCTGTTATTCGAGGAAATAAAGACCGATTTGAAAAGCAGATGGTCTGCAGGAACACGGTTTCTTCGGATTCTTCTTTTGTTTTAAAGAAATACAAGGATGCAAAAGAAGAATATGCGACCATTATTCAAGAAATAAAGGACTATCGAAAAAAAGGTGGTATGCTTTCCGAAATTGCAATCCTATTCCGTAACCGCTTGGACGGACGACGACTGGCAAGACGACTGGCAAATGAAAACATACCGGTTCATTTTTCAGAAGATACGAAAAGTATTTTCTCCGGTTTTCTTGCCCAAGACTTGATTGCATATATGCAGTGTGCAAAGGCCTTCGCCTCTACCGGAAACAACCAACAAAATGATAGGAACCTTCAAACTCGAGCCAGCCTTCTGCGAATTATAAATAAACCATCTCGTTTCATTTCCAGAGCTGCCTTATCAGACTCCTCTCCAAGCGATTCTCTCCCTACTCTTTTATCGAAAATAAGTCATTACTACAAAGAAAACTCCTCCGTTTTATTTCAGATTCAAAAATTTAAAAAAGACCTCCTTTTTCTTTCGAAATGTAGTCCTTTTTCTGCTATCACTTATCTCAGGAATGCGGTCGGTTATGACCATTATTTGAAGGAATATGCCAAAGTGCATTTGATTTCTTTTGAGGAACTGGAAGAAGAATTGGAAGACCTTAAAGAAAGTTGTAAAGGTCTTTCTACTCTTGACGAGTGGTTAGAAAGCATAAAAGAATCGCAAATTTCGGATGCAGACCTGGGAAAGAAAACGGATGCGGTGCAAATTATGACCATGCATGCTTCCAAAGGGTTGGAGTTTACCATCGTCTATCTTCCAGATTTAAACCAAGACGTTATTCCCGGCAAAAGAGCTGATACCAAAGAGGCTGTTGAAGAAGAACGGAGGATATTATATGTCGCTATGACCCGGGCACGAGAATCCCTACGTATGGGCTACACCGAAATCATCCGCAACAAAAAAGCAGCCCCTTCCGAGTTCTTGGACTGCTTTTTTCACTAGTTCTTATGTTTTAATTATGCATTTACTGCTTCCAACATTTCGATTCCCACTTTGATTCTGCGGAGAGATTCTTCCTTTCCAAGAATTTCCATAATCTCGAAAGCTCCTCCAGGAGTACTCTGTTTTCCGGAAACTGCAGTTCTTAGTGGCCATAAAACAAGACCATTCTTTACTTCTTTCTTTGCAATATAATCTGAAATCAAGCCATGTAAAGCATCTACAGAATAATCTTCCTGAGCTTCCAAGAGTGGTAAAGTTTCCTTCAATACTTCTAAGGAATTTTCAGAATTTGTTTTCATCTTTTTGTGGGTGTACATAGCTACATCATATTCCGGCAGCTGATTTAAGAAATCAATTTTTTCCGGAATATCCGGGAAGATTTCAATTCTGGTTTTTACCAGATCCATAATCTTATCTAAGGCAGCCTCAGAGAATTTTACGCCATCTGCATTAATACAAATACCATCTTCCTCTTTGTCAAAAATCTGTTTCGTATAAGGAGCCGCATATTTTTTATACTCATCAAAAGATAAGTTCTTTATATATTCGCCATTCATCCAACGCAGTTTTACCATATCGAAAACAGCAGGACTCTTATTGACTCTCTTATAATCAAAAGCTTCGATTAACTGCTGCAAGTTGAATAACTCTTCGTTGCCTTCTGGGCTCCAGCCTAAAAGAGCGATAAAGTTAACAATTGCTTCTGGTAAGAAGCCCTGTTCTACAAGATCTTCAAAAGAAGAATGACCGCTTCTCTTGGAAAGTTTATGATGCTCCTCATCAGTAATTAATGGCAGGTGAACAAATACTGGCGGTTCCCAACCAAAAGCATCATACAGACGAATGTATTTTGGTGTAGAAGAAAGGTATTCATTTCCTCTAACAACATGAGTGATTCCCATCAAATGATCATCTACAACGTTTGCAAAGTTATAGGTCGGATATCCATCCGATTTAATCAGAATCATATCATCCAGTTCGGAATTTTCTACAGTAATTGCTCCATAAATATCGTCCACAAAAGTAGTTGTTCCCTCGTTTGGGATATTCTGACGGATTACATAAGGCATTCCGGAAGCCAGATTTGCTTCTACTTCTTCTTTGGAAAGATTGAGGCAATGTTTATCGTAAACAACGATTTCTTTTCCGGCTACTTCCTGCTTTAAAGATTCCAGACGTTCTTTGGTACAAAAACAATAGTATGCTTCGCCTTTTTCTACCAGCTGTTTCGCATATTCCATATAGATGCCAGCTTCTACTCGTTCTGACTGAACATATGGTCCACAATCGCCCGGTTTGTCAGGGCCTTCATCGTAATCCAATCCAGTTTCTTCCATGGTACGGTAAATGATTTCCAGAGCGCCTTCAAAGAAACGTTCCTGATCGGTATCTTCTATTCTTAAGATAAATTCACCATCTTCATGGCGTGCGATTAGGTACTCATAAAGGGCTGTTCTTAAATTACCTACATGCATTCTGCCAGTTGGGCTCGGAGCATATCTTGTTCGGATTTTCATCGTTGTCACCTCGTAAAAATTATTTTGCTGTAATATATTCTTTTGCTGTCAGAAGTTCTGCTAAGAGGATTGCTCCACCTGCTGCTCCACGAACAGTATTATGGGAAAGTCCTACAAACTTGTAATCAAATAACGTATCGTCACGAAGTCTGCTTAAAGAAACGCCCATACCATTTTCATAATCTACATCCAGCTTCGGCTGTGGACGATTTTCTTCTTCAAAATACTGAATGAAATTCTTTGGAGCACTTGGAAGTTCTAATTCTTGAGGAACACCTTTGTAAGCTCTCCATCTTTCAATCATTTCTTCTTTCGAAGGTTTCTTATCAAATTTTACAAACACTGCTGCCGTATGTCCATTCAATACAGGAACACGGATACACTGTGCTGTAATAACTGGGCCTTCTGCAGGAACAATTTCACCTTTTTCTCTATCAACCTTGCCCCATACACGGAGAGGTTCTTTTTCACTCTTCTCTTCTTCGCCACCGATATATGGAATAACGTTTTCAACCATTTCCGGCCAGTCTTTGAAAGTTTTTCCAGCACCGGAGATTGCCTGGTAAGTACATACAGCAACTTCCTTTGGTCCAAAATCTTTCAGAGCGTTTAATGCAGGAGTATAGCTCTGGATGGAGCAGTTCGGTTTTACAGCTACAAAGCCCTTCTTTGTTCCAAGGCGTTTTCTCTGGAATTCAATAACTTCGATATGTTCTGGGTTTATTTCTGGAATAACCATTGGAACGTCCGGAGTCCATCTATGTGCAGAATTATTGGAAACTACAGGGGTTTCCGTCTTAGCATAAGCATCTTCAAAAGCACGGATAGCTTCTTTGTCCATGTCTACAGCACTGAAACAGAAATCTACTTCTTTTGCATTTTCTTCAATGTCGTTTAAGTTCTTTACGATCATGGTTTTAAGACGTTCTGGCATTGGTGTGTCTAATTTCCATTTTGCACCAACCGCTTCTTCGTATGTTTTTCCAGCACTTCTCTCACTTGCTGCCAGTAACACTACTTCGAACCATGGATGGTTCTCAAGAAGCGTGACAAATCTCTGGCCAACCATTCCTGTTGCACCTAAAACGCCAACTCGTAACTTCTTATCCATATCGTTTCCTTCTTTCCGGCTTTCGCCAATATTTTATGTAACATCATAGACGCATGAGCATATGATTTCAATCGTTATTTTCCCGTAAATACAAGGTTTTTTCCTATTTTTTTCAACAAATTTCCTAATCCACCTACAATCAGGAACGGATTTTGGTTCCCTTGGTATCACGCTTGGATAATTTGATTTTCATCAATTCTACTTGTTTGTTGTGATATTCAATGGTTGCCTTGTCGCCAAAACCTACGATGTACACTTTATCAATTTCATCATCCGCATTCAATTTGATAGCTCTTACACCTACAGCTCCTTTATGTTTTTCCGGTACTTCATTCAATTTAAACCGTAAGAAAACACCGTCTTTGGTTTGCAGTACTACCATCTTATTTGTAGAGAATACCGGTTCTTTTGTTTTTTCTTCTTTCTTTTCCTCTTCTTCGAAAAGGAACTCTTCCGATACACTTCCATCATCATAATCAATGAACTGGAAGGTTAACTGATCACCATCCGGGTCAACATATTCGCTGATTCCGTCATCCGAACCACCGGAAATGAAGAAGCTTGGTTCCTCGTCAAGGTCTGCTTCTGCCGTAGCGTATACTTTCTTATCGGAAGTATCAAACAAGTCGATACTAACAACTTCATCACCATCCGCCAGTTTCGTAGCAGCTGCCGACATTCTGCTCATTTCAAATTCTGAAGCGTCTACGAATTTCATCATGCCTTTCTTTGTGGTGAACAGCATCATATTCATTTTCAGTTCTGTCAGTGGGCAAATCTGGACAATGTCTTCTTTTGAGCTGGAATAGTTACTGATATTATCAATTGGCAGGCCTTTATCTTTTGGTTTCTTCAAAGGGACCTTCGCAACTTTCACCTGATGTACCATGCCCTGATTGGTAAAAATACAGATTCGGTCCGTATTCATACAACGAAGCACATATTTGTTATCGGCATCGATGGTTTCCACATTTCTCTCGTAAGCAGCCACATCGATAATCTTAGAATAGCCGAAACGGTCCATAAGGAATACCACTTCCTGCTCTTTGATTTTTTCTTCTTCAAATACAGCTGCTTCTCCGTCAAGAATCTCCGTCTTACGGTCGTAGCCGTATTCTTTTTTGATTTTTTCTAAATCTTTTATGATAACTTTTCGCATTGCGCTCTTGTCATCTAAGATTCTTTCATATTCTTCAATTTCCTTTAACAGTTTTTCATACTCCTCTTTTAACTGAAGAATCTCCAGACCAATTAATTTCGATAATCTTAAATCTAAAATCGCCTGTGCCTGTTTTTCTGTAAAAGAAAGCTTGGAAGCTTCTTTCTTGGAAGCATCCGACTTGAATTTTACATTCTTAACATCACCATTAATCAGGCAATTCTTCGCCTGGGAAACGTTTTCAGAGCCACGAATGATTTCAATAATCAAGTCGATAATATCACAGGCTTTTATCAGGCCTTCCTTGATTTCTTTCTGTTCTTTATCTTTTGCAAGGAGCGTATTGTACTTTCTGGTGTTGATTTCGTATTGGAAATCTATACAATGACGGATAATGTCCTTTAAGCCTAAAACTTCTGGTTTTCCATCAACAATGGCCAACATATTTACGCCAAAAGTATCTTCCAGTTTCGTTTTTTTATAGAGCATATTCTCGATTTTTACCGGATCTGCTCCTTTTTTCAATTCCAGAACAATACGGGTGCCTTCTTTGGAAGACTCGTTGGATACATCAACAATATCGGTTGTCTTTTTTGATTCTACTAAATCGCAGACATCTAAAATAAACTTGCCGATGTTGGCGCCAATCATGGTATAAGGAATTTCTGTGATAACTAATTTGTCTTTATCCGCTTTTCTCTTTGCCGGCTCTAATACGACTTTTCCGCGAAGTTTTATCTTACCAACGCCGGTTTCGTAAATATTCTTTAATTCTGATTTATTAATTACCAGACCTCCCGTAGGGAAATCCGGCCCTGGCATATACTCCATCAATTCTTCTGTCGTGATAGAATTCTTTTTCATGTAGGCAATCATGGCGTCTACAACTTCATTCAAGTTATGGGTCGGAATGCTGGTAGTCATACCTACCGCAATACCTTCCGAACCGTTAATCAGAATGCTTGGAACACGGACCGGAAGAACTGCTGGTTCTTTTTCGGTCTCATCAAAGTTCGGTACAAAATCTACTACGTCTTTATCTAAATCTGCCAGATAAACATCCTGGGTAAACTTTTGAAGTCGCGCCTCGGTATAACGCATAGCAGCGGCGCCGTCGCCTTCAATAGAGCCAAAGTTTCCATGGCCATCCACTAAAGGCATACCCTTTTTAAAATCCTGCTCCATTACAACTAAAGTCTCATAAATGGAGGAATCACCATGTGGATGATACTTACCCATGGCATCACCAACAATACGAGCAGATTTTCTATGAGGCTTATCCGCTTTCAGTCCTAACTGAGACATAGCGTAAAGAACTCTTCTCTGTACTGGTTTTAAGCCATCCCTTACATCCGGAACGGCACGAGCACAGATAACGCTCATCGCATAATCAATATAAGACTTCTGCATTACGTCAGAATATTCACTGTTTAGTATTTTTTCGGGCATGTTATATCTCCTGTGTCATACTTTCCGTCTTTTACACATCCAGTTCTGCCAAATTTGCATTATCATGGATGAACTGTTTTCTAGGACCTACATCGCTTCCCATGAGCATTTCTGTAACTTCCGAAGCCAGTCTGGCATCATCGATTTCTACTTTTTTCAATACTCTGTTTTCCGGATCTAACGTAGTTTCCCATAACTGGTCTGCGTCCATTTCTCCCAGACCTTTATATCTCTGAAGAACAAAGTCCCCTTTATGTTTCGCCCGGTATTTTTCCAGAGCCAGATCATCATAAAGGTACTCCTCTTCTCCTCTCTTTGGAATGGCTTTATACAAAGGTGGCGTTGCAAGATATACATGACCAGACTGAATCAATTCCGGCATAAAACGGTAGAAGAACGTTAACAGCAGGGTCGCAATATGAGCTCCGTCTACGTCCGCATCGGTCATGATAATAATCTTGTTATATCTTAATTTACTAATATCAAAGTCGTTTCCATAGCCTTCCGAAAAGCCACAACCAAAAGCCTGAATCATCGTCTTAATTTCCGCATTGGCCAATACTTTATCGATGGAAGCTTTTTCTACGTTCAGAATCTTTCCACGGATTGGAAGGATAGCCTGAGTCTTACGGTTTCTGGCAGTTTTCGCACTGCCACCGGCAGAATCACCTTCGACGATAAATACTTCACACTCTTCTGGATTCCGGCTTTCACAGTTGGCCAGTTTTCCATTGCCTTCCATAACAAATTTTGATTTGGAAAGCATGTTGGTCTTGGTCTTTTCTTCGGCCTTACGAATCTTTGCGCTCTTTTCCGCACAGGCAATGGTAGCCTTCAGATTATCCAGGTTTTTATCATAATATCGTTCCAGTTCCGTTCCCGTTACATCACTAGTAACCTTTTGGGCATCCGGATTATCTAATTTGGTCTTCGTCTGTCCTTCAAATCTTGGGTCAGGATGTTTCACCGCTACTATGGCGGTCATTCCATTTCGGGCATCGGCACCGGTAAAGTTTTCATCTTTTTCTTTCAAGATTCCCAGTTCCCGGGCATAATTGTTAATCAGAGTCGTAAAACGTGCCTTGAAGCCAGTAATATGAGTGCCACCCTCCTGGGTATAAATATTGTTACAGAAGCCTAAAATAGTTTCCTGGAAGTCATTGGTAAACTGAAGAGCGGCTTCTACTTCGATGCCTTCTTCTTTTCCCTTAAAGTAAACAGTAGGAGTTACGGCTTCTTTTCCGGTATTTAATTCTTCTACATAAGCCACAATACCTTTTGGCTCGGAGAAGATTACTTCTTCTACTTCATTAAACCGATCATTCTTGAAAACAATGGACAGCTCTGGATTCAAATAAGCCGTTTCATGAAGTCTGGACTTAATGGCATCTGCCTTAAAGTAAGTTTTTTCAAATATTTCCGGGTCCGGAAGGAACGAAACGGTCGTACCGGAATCGCTCTTTCTGCAGGTTCCTTTTTCTGTTAATTCGCAGGTCTTTTTCCCTCTTTCAAAACGCTGGAAATAAACTTTTCCCTCTTTCTTGATGGAAACCTCCAGCCAGGTACTTAAAGCGTTTACTACGGAAGCACCTACACCATGCAAACCACCGGAAATCTTATAGTTACCATCACCAAACTTACCGCCAGCATGAAGCATAGTGAATACAACTTCTGCTGCCGGAAGACCGGTTTTCTGGTTAATTCCAACAGGAATACCTCGGCCATTATCGGTAACCGTAACGGATCCGTCTCCATTTAAGGTAACCGTAATTTCACTGCAGTATCCAGCCAGGTGCTCATCTACCGAGTTGTCTACGATTTCATAAACCAAATGGTTCAAACCTTTCGTAGAGACGCTACCAATGTACATTCCCGGTCTGCGGCGAACGGCCTCCAGGCCTTCAAGTATCGTAATCGAGTCTGCATTATATGAATTTGTACTTGTTTTATTTGCCATGAAATATCCTCTTATTTGATTCTCTCAGGAAGTCCTACTTTCTTCTGAACCTTTCTTAAGGTCTTGTTTGCAAAATAGCTAGCTTTTTCTGTATTTTCTTTGATGATGCCATCAACATAAGCTTTATCTTTTTCTAACTGGGCATACCGCTCTCTTACAGGTACTAAAGCATCTGCAACGGTTTCACCAACTGCTAATTTAAATTCTCCGTATCCTTTTCCGTCAAATTCTTTTTCAACATCTGCCGGAGCTTTACCGGTAGCTGCACAATAAATATCAATCAGATTCATAATACCAGGCTTGTCTTCTGAATAGAGAATCTGTGAATCAGAATCTGTGATAGCCCTCTTGAATTTACGGATAACCGTATCTTTATCATCCAGTACATAAACTACGCTGTTTTGGTTTTCATCGGATTTACTCATCTTCTTTGAAGGGTCTGCCAGACTCATGATTCTGGCTCCGGCTTTTCCAATGTAAGCTTCCGGAATCGTAAATACATCACCATATATTCCGTTAAACCTTTCTGCAATATCTCTGGTCAATTCCAGATGCTGTTTCTGGTCAATACCAACCGGAACAACATCTGCCTGATAAAGAAGAATGTCACAAGCCATCAGTACCGGATAAGTTAACAGACCTGCGTTAATGTTATCTGCATGTTTTGCACTTTTATCTTTAAACTGGGTCATACGATTCAATTCACCGATGTAGGTGAAGCAATTCATAATCCATGATAATTCTGCATGTGCCGGAACGCTGGACTGATAATAGATACAGTTCTTTTCCGGGTCTAAGCCTGCTGCGATATACATCATAAGAACGTTTCTAGCGCTTCTTCTTAATTCTGCCGGGTCTCTGCGGATGGTCAAGGCATGAAGGTCTGCTACTGCATAAAAACACTCGAATTCATCACTTAAATTTACCCAGTTTTTTAATGCTCCAAAATAATTGCCGATATGTAAAACACCAGTAGCCTGCATTGCACTATAAAGAACTTTTTTATCGTTTATCATTTTATTTCTCCCTTTCTATGATCAATAAATCTCTATGTGAATAGGTTAATTATTCTCTAAAATCTTTTCGTTTTACGTATTTTCGGAAGTAATAGACAATGTCGAAATGGGTCTGCTCCTCCGATTCTGCCGCCAGCACCCATTCTGCCTTTTTATCCAGATTTGGGAAATGTTCCGTAGCCTGATAAGAATAATCAATATAGGTTACCAGCGCTTCATCGCAATAATCCAGCATCTGTTGGTAGATGTCTGCACCTCCGGCAATAAAAACATCTGCATTATACTGACCAGCTTCTGCCAACGCTTCTTCAATGGAGTGCACCACGATTACGTCTTTGTTTTTATAGGATGGATTTCTAGTCAGAATAATATTTACTCTATTTGGAAGAGGCTTGCCCTGAGGTAGGCTTTCCAGAGTTTTTCTTCCCATAATGACGACTTGATTT
>JAKSRL010000039.1 GCA_024403635.1 Lachnospiraceae bacterium
ACTATGGTCTTGATTTCATCAAGCGTCTTTTGCAATATTTGATTTGATATCATATTACTCCCCATTTATGACCATTTTATGGTCATTCTGTTTTTTCCATATATAGTTTTAGCCCCAATTGTTATATATTACCTTAACAATAAACAAATTGCACATCAAAAGTGTCAAAAATTTGTTTGTTATGCTATTATGATAATACACAATGTACAAAAAATAAAGTAATTTTTCTGCGATTTTGTATGTATTTTTCTTTTTCCTTGTAAAAATGTCACAAAAAAGAGCTGCATAATTTTGCAGCTCTTTTTATACCTATTCACTATATCTAGTCGAATTATTACTTATTTGGTATCCTGGCCGTAATAAGCGTTGGCACCATGTTTTCTGTTGTAATGCTTATCCAAAATAGCCTGAGATATTTTCTTTGCATCCGGATTCAGCTGAAGGGCATGATATGCCATAAATGCAACGGATTCCATAACGACTGCATTATGTACTGCATCAAAGCAGTCCTTTCCCCATACGAAAGGTCCATGGCTATGCACTAATACGCCCGGAACTCCTTCCGGATCAATTTTCTTTGTGCGGAAAGTTTCTGCAATAACCAACCCGGTTTCTTTTTCATAGTCTCCGTTAATCTCTCTTGCTTTTAACTGGCGGGTACATGGAATCTCTCCATGGAAATAGTCGGCATGTGTGGTTCCTAATGCAGGAAGAGGTATTCCCGCCTGAGCAAAACTGGTTGCCCATTCAGAATGTGTATGAACGATTCCTCCACATTCCGGAAAAGCTTTGTACAGTTCAATGTGAGTAGGCATATCGCTAGAAGGTTTCAATTTTCCTTCTACTACATTTCCATCCAAATCCACAATAACCATATCTTCCGGTTTCATGGTCTCATAAGAAACTCCAGACGGTTTAATAACTACCAAGCCTTTGCTCCGGTCAATTTCGGAAACATTGCCCCATGTAAAAGTAACCAAACCATATTTTGGAAGCTGTAAGTTTGCTTCACATACTCTTTCTTTTAATTTTTTCAACATATTGTTCTCTTTTCAATTCTCGGATTTCGCCGTTATATCATCTACTGTAAAGTTTTTATTGCTGCCCGTTCCATCTCCAAAGCATTCTTATAGCCTTCCAGGAATTGAGCAAAACCTTTGACATCATCTTCTTCTGCCATAATGGTCTCGGAAGGAGCTCCTGCAAATACTTTGTTATCCAAGAAGTCGGCTAAATTCATTCCGTCTTTATCCAGCATGTAGGCGCAAAGAAGAGCCATTCCATAAGGACCTCCTTCTCCTGCGGTTTCCATTACAGAAACCGGAGCAGCGATTGCTGCAGAAAGCATTTTCTGTCCAACAACCGGAGTTTTGAAAAATCCACCATGTCCATACAGTTTATCTACGGTTACTCCCTCTTCTCCAACCAGAATATCTAATCCGATTTTTAACGTAGCCAAGGAAGACATGAGCTGTACACGCATAAAGTTGGCTAAGGAGAATTCACAGTTCTGCATTCTGGCAAATACCGGACGACCTTCATCTAAGTCCGTTACACCTTCTCCAGAGAAGTAATTGTAGTTCATTAAACCGCCACAATCTTTCGCACCTTCTAAAGCCTTTTGGAATAATTTCGTATAAAGCTCGTTCTTATCAATTTTTACGCCAAAGTATTCTGCAAATTCATCAAACAGACCTATCCAAGCGTTAATATCTGAAGTACAGTTGTTGCAATGAACCATAGCCACTGGATTTCCGTCCGGAGTGGTAACCATATCAATTTCACGGTGAACGCCTAATTTCTTATCCGTTACCAACATTGCAAAATCGGAAGTTCCTGCAGAAACGTTACCGGTACGTACTCTTACAGAGTTGGTCGCAACCATACCAGTTCCCGCATCGCCTTCACAAGGAGCCAGTAGAATTCCTGCCTGTAAATCTCCTTCTGGATCTAAGAACGCAGCACCCTCTGCCGTTAATTTTCCAGCATAAGCGCCAGCCATAACAGCCTTCGGGAAAATATCTCTCATCTTCCAAGGCATTCCTTTTTCTGCTGCCAGTCCATCAAAAATCCGGATCATGGTTTCATCATAATCCATAACGGTGCTGTCGATTGGGAACATACCGGAAGCTTCGCCAATACCCATAACGTGTTCTCCACTCAACTTAAAGTGAATGAAGCCTGCCAATGTTGTAATCCGGTCAATCTTCGGAACGGTTTCTTCCCCATTCAACATCGCCTGGTACAAATGAGCAACGCTCCATCTCTGGGGAATGTTAAAACCAAAGAGGCCGGAAAGTTTCTCTGCAGCTTCCCCCGTCGTGGTATTTCTCCAAGTACGGAATTCTTCTAACTGATTTCCCTCTTTATCAAATACCAAATAGCCATGCATCATACCGGAAATACCGATGGCGCCGGTTGTGGTTAATGTAAGGCCGAATTTTTCTTTTACATCTTTTTTTAATTCTTTATAGCAATCTTGGATACCTTTGAATATTTCTTCCTGGGAATAAGTCCAGTAGCCGCCTTCAAACTTGTTCTCCCAGTCGAAACTTCCGGAAGCTACTGGTTTATATTCTTCATCCAACATTACGGCTTTGATTCTGGTAGAACCAAATTCAATACCGATTACTGTTTTTTCAAGATTCATCGTTTCGTCCTTCTGTATCAATTATTTCAGTTTCCAGATTAAGTCTTTAATCATTAATTCTTCTGCTAATTTTGCAGGGCAGGAGCCTTCGCCGATATGAACGAATTCTACATCCATAATCGTTGCCCACTCACGAAGCATTTCAGCGGTTACATCGTAGCTTAATACGCTATGATGAGCGCCACCTGCTGTAATCCAGCATTCAATACCTGTGGTAAGATCTGGAAGAGCTTTCCACATAACACGTGCAACAGGAAGATTTGGCATTTCGTAAATAGGTTTTACTACTTCGATGTCCTGGCAAACTAAACGGAATCTTCCGCCCATATCGATTAAGGTACAAACAACAGCTTTGCCTGGTTTTCCTTCAAAGACTAATCTTGCAGGGTCTTTTTCATTCATACCGATTCCTAAGAAATGAGTTTCAATTCTCGGTTTTTCAGCTGCAAGACTTGGGCAAACTTCCAACATATGAGCGCCTAAAGAATATTCTTTGCCGTCAACTAAGTTGTAGGTATAGTCTTCCATAAATGCACTGGCACCATTTCCGCCTTCGCCCATTGCTTTCAGAATAGCAGTCATAGCAGCAACTTTCCAGTCTCCTTCTCCACCATAACCATAACCTTTGCTCATCAGATGCTGAGAAGCAAGTCCTGGAAGCTGTTCCATTCCGTAAAGATCCTGGAACGTATTAGCGAATGCGTGGCAATCATTTTCCTCCAGCATTTTCTGCATAGCGATTTCTTCTCTTGCCTGATATTTGATTGCATCGATATCGTCCGTGTTAATATCATATTCTGCTTTGTATTCTTCAAACAGAGCTTCTACTTCTTCATCGGTTACAGCGTTCATCTCTTTTACAAGATCACCAACTGCCCAGGTATTTACCTGCCATCCGAATTTTCTTTGTGCTTCAATCTTGTCGCCTTCCGTTACAGCAACGTCTCTCATGTTATCGCCAAATCTCATAACGTTCAGATGTTTTGAGAAGTCAGCACCAACAGCTACTTTCATCCAGTCGCCTAAGCGTTTTGCAACTTTTTCATCTTTCCAGTAACCAGCGATGATTTTTCTAGGCATGCGAAGACGAGCTGCGATAAAGCCATGCTCTCTGTCGCCATGAGCTGCCTGGTTCAGATTCATGAAGTCCATATCGATTTCTTCGTTCGGAATTTCTTCATTGTACTGGGTAGCAACATGACAATAAGGTTTCTGAAGCAGTTCAAAACCGTTGAGCCACATTTTGCTAGGTGAGAACGTATGGCACCAGGTAACGATACCTGCACAATTATCATCATAGTTTGCTTCTTTGATCAGCTTATCAACCTGTGCGCTGGATTTCACGGTGTCCTTATATACCAGAGGATAAGGCAGTTTTTTAGAAAGTTCTGCAGCCATTTCTTGAGATCTTTCTGCAACAATGTCAAGTACTTCCTGACCATAAAGTTCCTGGCTTCCTACGAGAAACCAAAATTCATAATTTTTCATAACAGCCTCCATAAATAATATATTTTAATCTAATTTTGTGTTCAGTCGTTTGATTGCTTCTTCAATCTGCCATGTAGGTAATGCAAGGTTCAGACGGATAGAGTTCGGAGTTCCGAAAGGCTCCCCATTCTGCCACATGACACCACGCTCCCAACCATAGCGTAAAGCATCTTTAATTGTGATTCCTTTTTCCGCAAGGAAATCTCCTAAGTCCAGATACAACATGTAAGTTCCCTGAGACTGATGGAATTTAATACTTGGATAATTTGTGCGGATATAATCACATACAAATTCCATATTGTGAGCAAGAACCGGAAGAAGTTCATCTACCCACCGCTGTCCTTCTTCATTGTAAGCTCCGATCAGTGCATACTGACTGAAGATGTTCATGCTGTTATAATGGGATTTTGCAGCTGTCTCAGCCATTTTCTTCTTCAGGTCTTCGTTATAAATGATATGATAAGAAGCGACCATACCGGAAAGGCTAAAGGTCTTACTTGGAGCATACGCTGCCACGGTTCTCATCTTAGCGTCTTCACTTACGGAGTTCGTAGGAATATGCGGAGCTCCATTTAAAATCAAATCGCACCAAATTTCGTCTGAGAAAACTTTCAGGTCGTATTTTTTCATCAGTTCCATAAATTTTTCTACTTCCCATTTTTCCCATACTCTACCTGCTGGATTATGAGGAGAACAAAATACTGCGATTTTCAGATTTTCATCTACAATACGTTTTTCCATGTCTTCGAAATCCATACGTAAGATTCCGTTTTCATCTTCTACCAGAGGAGAAATAGACATTGGATGTCCACAAGTTTTAATAACATCCTGGAAACCAATATAGGTTGGTCCATGAATTAACAGAGGCTCCCCTTCTTCCATAAAGGTATTCAGGAAGGTTGCAAGAGCGCCCATAACACCGTTTTCATAGCCGATGGCTTCTTTGGTAACATCCACACCGTATCTTACTTTCTGCCAGTTCATAATGGCATCATAATATTCTTTACGAGGTGAGAAATAACCGAAAGAATGATGGTCTAATCGCCCCTGAATGGACTCTACGACGGAAGGTGCTGTAAGGAAGTTCATGTCAGCAACCCACATAGGAATCAGGGAGTATCCATTCTTAGGTCCTTCTGGGAAGAAGCCTCTTTCACAGCATGGGTAATCCAGTGCTACTGCGTCATGTCCTAATCTGTCCAATACTGTTTCAAAATCATATTTTCCCATTGTGTCGCTCCTTTGATGCTTTTATTTTTTCTTTTTATTCTTTTTCAATAATAAGATTATCGTGCCGCCAATCACTATGATACACGCGCAAATAATAACAATGTAAATGGAGAGATGATTGGTATCTCCTGTCTTTGGGTCATCATCTTCGATTGGATATTCCTCTACACGGAACTGCCAATCCAAGTAGCCGATAGCTTCCTGAAAATCATTGCCCATAGTAATCGGAACGTCCAAAGTCACATCCAAATCTACCAATGCTCCCGAATAGAAGGTTCCCAGACAGGTCCATTCCGTAAGTCCGTCGGTCTGATCTGCCGGTGCATCAAACAACTCGGAAGAGCCGTTTTCTTTTACGTTCAGGTTCATTTGGGAAAGGAATTCTTCGGAGCCTTCCTCCGCGCCGAGTGAACGCAGATATATTTTAACTTTTACCTGTTTGCTGGCTTCGTTCTTTACGGTAATTTTCTGGGTCAGCTGATCTCCAGGCATAACGTCTTTAAAGTTCGGGAAAAGATCCGTTGGAGAATACTCTGTTCCCGGTGCAAAAATAAATCCTGCCGCCTGTCCTTCATAGGTTACGTTTCCGTCTTTCGCAAATACCGGAAAAGCAGACAAAATAAGTAGAACTGCTGCAACGATAAACACAACAGTTTTGCACCAATGCTTATGAAGATTGATATTACTCATCGTTTTCTTCATGCCTTAAAATCCTTTAATTGCTGAAAGTTATTCCCCAGGCATCTTCTACTGGTGTCGTTCCGTTAGATCCTTCGCCTTCTGCCTGAATCGCATCTGCAAGAATGGTTACCTGAATGCCTGTAAGGTCAATGGAGGATGATGGTTTAAGCAATTCTCCCGTTGAAGAATTCAGGTCGATTTCCTGGGAATAATAGTAAAATCCATCTCTTCCTTCCGACCAGCCACTTCCACAAAGGGCGCTGCTCACGTCTGCTGCGCCTGTAACATTCCCATTTGCATCAATGGTGTTGGCAATAACCGCACAACGGATATATGCTTTCGCATTTCCTGTGTTTTTAACCGTTACGGAAGTTTTCGAGCCATTATGAATCGTCTCCACCACTTCGCAGGAAACTTTTCCCGGAGTGAACGTATTCTCTACCGAAGAAGTAGACGTCACAATATAAGCTATGGTTCCCCCGACAGCTGCCGCAAGAACAATACTAACTACAAGAATAATGGTAGCTAGCTTGCTCATAGTCTTTATTTTTTTGTGATTCAAACTTTTGTTGTTTTTCATAAAAGTTATTTTTTATTAATTGCACTGGCCTGGCCATTGAGCCACTGAGTAATTGTTCTGGTATTGTTGAAGGTTACTTCATTCGTTCCATTAAGAGTTACCGTAACTTCTTTTGCACTTTCCGAAGCATATCTCCAGCTCCAGTTAGAATTTTCTGCCACCAGATAGCGACCCGTTGGGAGCTCGGCTATTGTGGTACTACCATTTCCAATAACAACGATATCCATTTCAACAGAAGCGTTATCGATATCCAGACCTTTTACATGGAAGATAAATGCCTGATTTTCATCGATGGAATTCCAACCACTCTTTTGAACCGTCAAGGAAGCTGTTTCTCGTTTCCAGTTTGCAGTGTAATTCTTGTTTCCTGTACTGCCAGTTGGAATGGTTGCGGTCGTCTCCGGAGTTGTTCCATTAGAGCCCGTCCAACCAAGGAAGATGTAACCCGCTTTTGTTGGATTATTCAGAGTAATCGTTGCGGTTTCTACATTGTATGTTGTTGGATTTGCTGGCGTTACAGTTCCTCCATCAAGGTTGTAAGTAATTGGATATTCAATTAATTTTTTATACGTATTAGTTACCTGAATTTGTGAAGTTGAACCTCCTACAATTGTTACTTCATTTCCTGAATAGGATACTGTATAGTACGGAGGGACAACCGTTTCTTGGGCCGTACACGTTACGCCCGATGGTATATTAAATCTAGCATACTCTCCATCTGCTAAAGTAAAAGATGAACTGGATACATCTGCAATATAACCACCGTTTCTGTTATATTTCTTTCCAGAATATGTGTTTCCATCACTAAATGAGACTCGCATCGTGAAGGAAAGACTTGAAGGAATATCTTCGGAATATTCTGCTTTCATTACATTTTTATGCACCTCAATGTATCCCGTTCCTAAAGGCATACTATAATTCCACTGAGCATATAAAACAGTATTTGTACTAACTTCAATAGTATCGCCTGGCCCATATTGATCTCCAGAGCCATCTGATTTTGTATTCCAGCCAGTGAATGTTGCACTATAAGATGCACCTTGATATGTTATTGGAACTGAAGTACCAACATTTACATTCGTATGGTTTTCAGAATACGTTGCATATCCAACCGTTGTTGAAAAAGTTGGAATTGCATTATATGGATTTGGAAGTGCAAAATAATTTGCTGCAACGCCTTCTGCAAAGTCTGCGTTATAGCTTAATGTTACGGAATCCTTTGCTTTTACATAACAATAAATATGCCAACCCAATCCGTAGGCTGTTTGAAGTTTTACAACGTATGGTATTACTTCGAAGTTTGACTTATTGGAAGGAGTTACCTTTTCTCCATTATCTGCGTAATATTTATTTGCTGCCGCAATTTGATTAAGTACCGTATCCCAATTAATTCCCGATAATGTCGCCTTTGTATTTACGCCAGTGTTATCAACAATACCAACGGTATTTGTTCCATCTGCACTGTTTACCAGATTTGAATTTGTTGTGATGGATGGATCAACAATTCCATTTGTTGTAGTAGCAAATGTTGTTTCGTTGGTAACTATACTATACGAACTTCCACTAAAGTAATCTAACGCCGGTTGTGTCAAAGCCGGTTCACTCGGCAGGCTAGCAGAATTTTCTAAAAATCCAAGATAAACAGGATATTGACTATTGTCTAACGTGCCTTGGATAACTTCTTCTTGAGGTTTAACAATAATAGTGGTAATTGACTGTTGAGCCCCCCAAAACATGCCTCTTTCCGTATACAATGTATAGGTTCCGCCAGTTGCACTAGTCGGTATCGAAATTATTATGTTTGGCCGTCCGTTACTAGCTCGAACATATTGATTTGTAATGTTTTGTCCATTGTTAAATGTGGCCGTTATTCCAGAAACAGTATTTGTTCCATATTTCGCCCACGTATAGTCAGCATCTCGTCCCCATGGCCAGTCATTACGTCTGGTAAATCGAATGGTTGTTCCTGGAGCAACATAATAAGTGTCATCTATGCTATCATAAATATATACTACTTCTGCTGTAGTGCTTCCATTTGTGGTATTACCACTAACTACATAGTAAGTTGAAAAACTATTTGTCTCAAAAGTAACGATATTTCCGTTTATTTGAAGAGTATTATCCGAGCTTGAAGTATCTTCCACATATACAACATCTTCTTCACCAGTAACATTCTGTGTGAGGGCCATCTCTTCTGGGTGTCCATTTACGAAAACAGACATATCAACTGGAACTGCAGTTCCATTCTCAATTCCATCACGAATAGCATCTGCGGAATCCAGAACATGAATAACTTCTGCCCATGTATTCTCATACGTATCAATTCCGCTGATTGTTACGCGAACAGTATCATCCGGCTGGAACTTATAGCCCTGGTTGTATAATTCAAGGTCTAAGCCAACAATACTTATATCTTCCGAATTATCTGGCAGTAAACCATTTGGAACTTCGTGTAATGATGCAGACAAGGTTGAAGTTACTGGCAAATCGCCGGTAACCTGGATCGTCAGATTGCCAACCGTAGCAGATACGGTTACTTCGTTATGAACAGGATGGTTATTTACTTGCCATTCTGCGAAGATATCCATATCTTTTGTTACCGCAGTATCGTTAAATGTAAATGCTTTCTTAACACCATTGTCCATGTAATACCAGCCGTCGAACAAATAACCTTTCTTCGTTGGAAGCTGATACAACGTAGCAACACTGCCATGGCCTACTTCTTCCTGGAAGAATACGAAAGCCTCATCCGGAGTTTCCAAAGCCGTATAAGCATTCATATCCTCACAGTTCTTAAATACTCGAACGTTATGATTTACGCGAGTCCATTTTGCATAAAGCATCATGTCGTTGGCTGGCATCGTTTCGTCAAACGTAACTTCCGTTCCTGAGAAGCATCCCGGAGTCGTATACCATCCTCCAAATACATATGCATTTGGCTCATAACTGGATGGGTATGAAGGGATGTATTCGCTGATATTATTTCCATTCGCATCTTTAATATCTGATAACGGCATTTCATACATAACGTTATTAACCACTAAGGATGCTGCGTCCACGTTATAGAATGTAAGTTTGCTGCGTTTTCTGACATAATACAGATATTCCACATAGGTGGTCTTTCCGGATTCATCTTTGATATTCTCATAAATTCGTCCAACCGAATTGAAACCAGCGATTCCCTTATTTGTTACGCCTTGGGAATCTAATTTTGTATTTTCATGATAAAGCATATCTTGGTCATAATACTTCACCCTATCAATTGCGAAATCATTTTGGTCATAACTATCCGAATACCTAAATGAAGTTGTGTAATGATCAATAATCGTTCTTCTCATCGTTTCATTGGTAGAAGCCGTTTCCTGATCAAAACTTTCAAACATATAGTTCAGCACACAATCATTTAGGGATGCAGCATAAATTGCGTCATTCGTTACTACTCCATCTACTGCAGCACGACAGAAATCTGATGGAATGGTAAGTCTCTTTGAAGAGCTATTTACTTCAACGCCTTGTAAAGCCCATTTGGAGAAGATATTTCCATTGGTATCACTGGCATTACCATCGGTCTTATATACATTATTCTGTGCATTAAGAACGGAAATAATTGGCCAAATATCGCCAATGTTCTGCTCATATTTTGCCTGGAAGGAATAAATTACATTCTGTGGATAAGAACATGTACCGAATTCCAAAGCGAAAGAAGATTCAAAGTTGCTTCTATCCGTTCCAGCTGGATAATGTACCTGTCCATCTGCATCATTCAAATAATAGTATTTCTTACCTTTACCATCATTTTTATCCCAATTAATATAATAGTAACGGTCTCCACCTTCTTCTTTCTGTAAGTAACCGAAAGAAATTCCTAAAGAAGAATCCTCTAAATAACGAAGTCGATAGATAGGAGAAGATGTACCATCACTTAAGAGATAAGAATCAGATTTTGAAATAGCGGTATCTACAGAATAGCCTTCCGGAAGGACATAACAGAACTGATTATGAGTATGAATTCCATTCTCGTAATCAAAGAAGCAATCTGCTGTATGCGTATGGTTTTCATCTTCTTCTAAGCAGCATTGTCCATAACCTACGAAATTGAAGGTATAAAGATTTCGGTCATAGTAAACGTTGACAACAGAAGAGCCATCGCCTGCTACTACAACATTTTTATCCGTTAATTCATCATTATAAGAGAAGTACGTAAAGACGGTGGACGTAACTCCCACATCCGCAGCAGTTGCCTGCTGTCCGCTGACTACGCTTTCGGAATCTGCGGAAACCGTTTTGCTTCCCCAGTAAGCATATTCATCGTCATTTGCATTCTGTCTCCAGTAAACAATCGTATAACTGGAATCCGTTGTCTTCCATTTTGCCTCTAAAGTTACATTGTAGGAAGGAACGGATACTTCATTATCACTGATGCTTTCCAATTCTGCCACTTCATCATCTGACAGGTCTTCTGGGAAAATTACCTCCCAACCGTCAAACATATAACCTGCACGAATAGGAACGCCTGCTCTTACAGAAGCATTGTAACGAGCATATATAGGTGCTACGCCATAACCTCCATCTAGGCGGAAGTTCATCAGGTAGTAATCACGGGCAAAATCAACAGAAATTTCCGTGCTTCCGTCTGCGGCTACCGTAGCACCTTCATATTCAAGCTGAGTAAATCCTGGAAACTCAGCACTATAATCTAAATCAGCAGGAACAGAAGCGCCGGTTTTCGCGGTTTCTGTTCTTGAATCGTAATATGCGTAGTTATCATCTTCAACGTTCTGTAAGAAGAAATGAACGGTATAGGTTGTATCCTGAGCTACGTATACTACGTAATAAGTTTCATTTCCATCGACATTGTCGATATCTACATCGACCGTCTCCGCACGAAGAGCTGTCGATTCATCAATCATCCATCTTTCTTCATTCTCATCCCAAACAGATGCATCAACCAAATAAGGGATATATCCATCAAGAACTGGAGAAGAAATGGCAGTCTGGAAAGCTTCCTCATAAGGAGCAGCTACAGAGCCTGTCTGGTCTGGTCCTTCATTTTCATAAAGATATTTAATTGTAAGAGTATCTGTAAGGCTTCCTTCTCCGTCGGATACACCCAAAGGAGCCATAGCGAAAGCCATTCTACGAGGAGCGCTGTAAATCTGTGCATAGCCAGCAAGTACGTCGGACTCTTCGTAATAAGTAATCGTAACCGGTCGCGAATAATATTCCTCATCATTCAGGAACATATGACAGCGAAGTTCCGCCTGAAGATCATCATCTAGGATATTGCGTAAGAGTGGATAAGTTAAACAACACTCCTCCGCATTTCTTCCATCAATGTCCGCGTATTCTTCTGTACCAGGAATGCGAATCTGCCACTGATAATCATCTGCAGAATCAACAGAAACGGTAAGCAGCTCGTCTCCAACAATCTCAAGTTCCTGCACTTCTTCTCCGGAAGAATAGATTGGGAAAAGAACATCGATAGGGCTTCCAGCCTCTGCAGTTTCCAAATCGTAAGTTTCTATGCCAGCAAATACAGACGTTGGAATAAGGGTGGCAATCATTATGACACTAAATAAAACAGCGAGTATTCTCTTTTTCATAATTCGTTATGCCCTCCTTTCTTATTCCTCTGGCCAGCCCAAAGCAGTCAAAGCAGAGTCGCCATTATGAGCAACCTGTGTACCCTGAGCGGTGACTGAAATTGTTGCAACACTGTTCTGATACTCGTTTCCCATGTCTGTAGGGAAAGTTACCGTATGAAATAAAGGTTCTGTCGTTTCTTCTGGATCAAGGGCGGCGTTGTAGTAATAGAATCCGTCCATTTCGGTCCAGAATGCGGTATTGATATCCAACTGCAAAATAGAACCATCGACACGGCTGGAATCCTGTAAACAGATTTCTTTTTCAAGTTTCACCCGAATATAAGCAGGCTGATCTCCCGTATTTGCAACCTGCATGATTTTGGACACTTTCGCTCCCGGCATAACATCAAGCTGATCTTCAAAAGGAACAAGTTCTCCGCTATCGGAAAGCATGCTCTCTTGAAGATCGATTTTGATGTTGCTGGCAGTAATGACGTTTACTGCTGTATCTTCCGTCGTGAAATAAGCCACTGTGCCAAAGGCAAGTAAGCTTAAACAAATCACGATGAGACTGATTGTCAGCATTTTCTTCTTCATTACTGTTTTATTTTCAAGTTATTGTTAAAAAAGTATTCAGCAGTTTACTGTGCATCAAATGCTTCAAATGCCTCAGCAGGGGTAGTGAAACCTTCTGCCTGGATTGCATCTGCGGTTATATGAAGATTGAAAGCTCCGTCCTCTCCTGCGATTGCAGCCATGTCTTCTTCATCAAATGCGGAAGGAATTGTTACGCTTGTAAAGATTGGCGCTGCATCTTCGCCTGCAGGAACAACTTCCTTGTAAAGGTAAGAATAAGTTACTGTATCAACAGCAGAGTCAACTACAGGGGTTCCAGCCAGTTTCCATGAATTTTCATCATGTCCGCCAAAGATGGTAGAAAGATCTGTAATATTGTGCTTTTCTGCGGCATCTTTAAATGCAGAATAGTTCGTTAATGTTACTTTTACTCTAATCCATGCATCATTCTTTCCTTTGTTATGAACCGTAGGGTCTTTTGGAAGAACTGCTCCTGGATAGATTCCAGCTTCACCTTCTTTACCAAAATTGATAGCAGTTACACGATCAGCAGTAGAATCTGTAGCCCATTTATGGGTTTCTGAATCGTATTTAACTGCTGCTTCATCCAGTGTGATTTTTACATTACCAACGGTAAATGTGTTTGTTGCTTCTTTCGTATCTGTAAAATAAGCAAGAGTTCCACCAACGATTGCTGCCAGAGCTAACGCTACAACTGCACAGATAACGATGATTTTCTTTTTCATAGCTACCTCCATTTTTATTTTATTATAAGTTATTTGCTAAATTAATCACGAACTTTTTCCCATGCATCGGATGGATAATCGAAAGATGCTCTCTGGCATGCATAAGCTTTGAATGTAAGGGTTGGATAATTCTCTGGAGTCAACGCAGACAGCATCTCTTTCGTTACTTCTTCGCCTTTGACAGTAACTTTATTATCTGCAAGCACAGGAAATTCCTTCTCTGAAGTAATAGAAGAAACCTCTCTGTAATATACTCCCGGATAAGTTTCTTCAGTTCCAAGTTGTGTCCAACCATCTGCAATTCCATATGTCATAAAAGCATCAAAGTTTGAAGACTTGTCAATTTTGACAAATAACCAGCAATCTTCTGAATTTTCCAGAACTGTAACCTTAGGGTCCTTTGTGATTTCTTTACCAGGAACCATCTTGAGATCCAAATCATCTGATTCATCCAAAGTAATGTTGATATCACCTACTGTAAATGTGTTTGTTACAGGATCTGTTTTAGCAGTTAACCATGCAATGGTTCCGCCGATTGCCAAACACAGAATAAGTGCTGCTGCAATAATTGTTACAATAACTTTTTTCTTTTTCATTTTGTTTTCCTCTGTTTCTTTTGTTGCTCTTCCATCTTTGTTTTTTTGTCATTCTTAAAGATATCCGGTAAGAATACTAAAATCAGTAGGATGACCACTACACCAATAGCCACATAAGTTCCTGGCGGATGCTGGATAAAATTCGCAAAGTAACCTAACTTTGGAATCGTATACCGAACCTGGCCAATAATGTTCTTGCAATGAACGGTTCCTGCATCCGGATTCTCATTGGCAATTCCTTGCGTGCGAAAACGGATTACTTCGGAATCATCTGGATCCGGGATTACTTCTATGATTCGATGGGTCGCTACTGTATTCTCATCCAGCATAAAAGTAATGTCATCCCCTACCGATAATATCTTTGGATCCACACTCTTTACATAAACAAGAGATCCCGTCATATACTTCGGCTCCATGGATCCAGAAAGTACCGCATAAGGCTTAATCCCTACAATACGTATACCTGCCAACAGAATCGCCAGTAGTACTACCAAAA
>JAKSRL010000004.1 GCA_024403635.1 Lachnospiraceae bacterium
GCAACAACTGCTATTTCATATTTGCTCATGTTCTCGCACCTCCTTTTGGTCTCTGGCCCCCTGCATTTCAGGGAGCAAGGAATATTATCACGGAGTAGTATTTTAACATGCGGCTTTTTTATTTGCAAGAGGAAAAATAAGGATAGCACTGCCGGCACCTCCAGGGTCAGCCTTCCTTCGTAAGCGTCCCCCCGTTTAGCCGCTAAGCTCTCCTTACTATAACAGAAAGACGACTTTGCAGCCGTCTTTTGTTCCCTCTCCTTAAAATTGTTTCAGTCCATACATTAGAGACCAAAACAACAGAAATATTCTTTTTGTTTACTAGCGAAGTATATCATTCTTTTTTTTATTTTTCAATCATCATTTTGCCACCCAAATGTTGAAAAAAGGAGGTCTATTTCTTGACGAAAAAAAGCCATAGATATAGAATAACTGACATGGATAAAACAGCTTTTATAAATTTTATTACCAATAATATTGTAATTCTGGACGGAGCTACCGGATCCTTTCTGATGGCTGCCGGAATGCCGGCCAGAGCTTGTACGGAAGATTGGGTCAGTGAGCATCCCGACGTAATCGTAGATCTGCAAAAGCAGTATGTGGCTGCAGGCAGCAATATTATTTATGCGCCAACGTTTGGTGCAAACCGTCTCCGCCTAGAAGGTCACGGCTTGGAAGACAAGATTGAGTACCTGAATCAAACAGCTGTTGCTCTTTCTAAAAAAGCCGCTTGCGGAAAAGCTCTAGTAGCTGGTAATTTATCCATGGCCTCTGCGTCTTTAGTAATCTATGAAGACGACTATTTCAATCTAGTAAAAGAGACTTACAAAGAGCAGATCCGGATTTTAGAAGATGCCGGCTGTGATTTGTTTGCCATCGAAACCATGCAAAATGCAGAAGAAGCAAGAGCTGCGGTCGAAGCAGCGGTCGAAGTATCGTCCCTTCCGGTTATGGTCAGCATGTCCTTTGAGGACAATGGTCGTACCTTATATGGTGATACCCCGGAAGATGCCGCACATATTCTTACGGAAGCAGGTGCCGACGTCGTCGGAGCGAATTGCTCTGCCGGTCCAGACCGCATGCTCCCGATCATTCAAGCGATACGCCAATCCACCAACCTGCACATTCTGGCAAAACCAAATGCAGGAACTCCCGAACCTGGTCCGAACGGTACGGTTGTTTATAATCTGACGGAGGATGGCTATGCAGTTTCTATGATGCAGCTGATTGAAAACGGTGCCAATATCGTTGGTGGTTGCTGCGGTACTGCACCAAGTTACATTGAAAAACTCTGCTATCTGACCCAAAATATGTCTTTCTCTTCCATTAATTGAAAAAACCTTGAATAATCAAGCATTTTGATATATTATCAGCCTTAGTATATCTTTATATAATAAGGTTAAGAAAGAGGTTGATTATTTATGAAAAAATTAGTGTCATTATTACTTGTTGCTGTAATGGCTGTTTCCATGTTAGCTCTTACAGCATGCGGCGGAAGTAATGCTCCATCCGGCAGCGGAAACAACGACGCACCTAAAGGCGGAATCACTATCGGTATCCCTAATGATCCTACAAATGAAGCCAGAGCTTTACAGCTTCTTCAGGTTCAAGGAATCATCACATTAAAAGATACCGGTGATGTTGAAGCAACGGTAATGGATATCGTAGAAAACCCATATGGCGTTAAATTCAACGAAATTGAAGCAGCTCAGCTTCCAAACGTTCTTCAGGATCTTGATTATGCAATCATCAACTCAAACTACGCAATTGATGCCGGACTTACTCCTTTCGTAACAGAAGGAACGGACGTTTCTTATCCAAACATCATCGTTGTAAAAGAAGGCAACGAAGGAACTCCAAAGACCAAAGCTTTAGTAGCAGCTATCAACAGCGCATCTGTTGCTGATTACATCAACAGCGAATACAAAGGCGCTATCGTATGCGACCTTGCAGCTCCTATCAATGATGGTCTGGATGCATCTGTAAACTATGAGGAACTGAAAGGTGCGAAAATCACTATCGCAGCTTCTCCTACACCACATTCCAGCATCCTTGAGAAAGCAAAAGACATCCTTGCTACAAAAGACATCACTTTAGATATCCAGATTTTCAACGATTACGTAGTTCCTAACAACGTAGTTGAGTCCGGCGAAGTTGATGCAAACTACTTCCAGCATGTTCCATATCTCAACGACTTTAACGCTGAGAACGGAACCCACCTTGTACCAGTTTTGGAAGTACATCACGAGCCTATGGGAATCTATTCCAACAAATACAACTCACTTGACGCTATTACAAAATAATTTTATCTGACAGTAAGCGGCCGGCTAAACGTGGCCGGCCGCTTATCTTATTTTAAGGCTAAGCACGGATATGATTGAGATTAAAAACCTAAGCAAAATATTTAATACTGCCGACGGCGAATTGCAGGCGCTGAAAGATGTGTCCCTCTCCATCCCAGACGGTGACATTTTCGGCATCATCGGAATGAGCGGCGCCGGTAAAAGTACTTTGGTTCGCTGCATGAACATGTTGGAACGTCCTACTTCCGGAACCGTAGAAGTAGACGGCGTAAATCTGGGAGCTCTTTCCCAGAAGGAACTGAGAGAACAACGTCATGATATCACCATGATCTTTCAGGCTTTCAACCTGCTGATGCAGAGAAACTGTTTAAAGAACATTATGTTCCCGCTGGAACTGAGTGGCATGCCTCGTGCCCAGGCGAAACAAAAAGCGATGGAACTGCTGGAAATCGTAGGACTTCCGGACAAAGCAAAGGCTTATCCAGCTCAGCTTTCCGGTGGTCAGCAGCAGCGTATCGCTATCGCCAGAGCCCTGACCACAAATCCTAAGGTACTTCTTTGTGATGAGGCTACCAGTGCTTTGGATCCGAATACCACCAACTCAATTCTGGAGCTGATCCGCGATATTAACAAACGTTTGGGAATTACGGTTGTTGTAATTACCCACCAGATGAGCGTTGTAGAAAGCATCTGCAAACATGTTGCGATTCTGGACGGCGGCGAAGTTGTCGAGCAAGGTTCCGTAGAGGAAGTATTTGCCCATCCAAAGAGTCAGGCTGCGAAAAACCTGGTATTCCCGGAAGGCGAAGAAGGAACATTCGTTGTAGGTAACCAGGATGAGCATTTCATCCGCGTGGTCTACAACGGAGCTTATGCAGCAGGTAAACCGATGATTGCCCGTCTGGCTTTGGAAAAAGGCATTGAAGCCAACATTTCCTACGCCTCTACCAAGGGCATTAGCGGCAAAGCCTTCGGCACCATTTTATTAAGTATTTCCGGCGATGAAAATGCCGTAAAAGAAACGATTGATTATTTAACCCAGGAACCTGGAATTGAAGCTGAGGAGGTGGAAGTAAATGTTCAGTAATGCCTTTACCGCAGAAGCTTTAACGGAAGCATGGGAAATTATCCGTACCCAGTTCCCACTGGCTCTTTGGGAAACTTTTTATGTAACGATTCTGGCTACAGCCTTTGCCATTATTATCGGCCTTCCTTTGGGAGTTCTCTTAGTAGTTGGTGATAAAGGCGGAATCAAACCGATGCCGAAGCCGCTGATGGCAGTGATCAATTTCATCATCAACGTGCTCCGTTCCGTACCGTTCCTGATTTTAATGATTTTAGTGTTCCCGTTAACTCGTCTGATCATCGGAACTACGGTCGGTACCGTTGCCTCTATCGTTCCTTTGGTTATCGCAGCCTTCCCATTCGTTGCACGACTGGTGGAAAGCTGTCTCCGCGAAGTTAATCCGAACCTGATTGAAATGGCTCAGAGTACCGGCGCTACTCCTTTCCAGATTATTTGCAAGGTTTTAATTCCGGAAAGCGTACCGAGCCTGATTAATAATTTTACCGTTGCTATCACCACAATTTTAGGATACAGCGCTATGAGCGGTATCATCGGTGGCGGCGGACTTGGAAAAATAGCCATTAACTATGGATATTACAGATATAAATATCTGGTTATGTTCCTAGCAGTCATTCTTCTTATCATCCTTGTTCAAGTCTTTCAGACTTTAGGAACGAAATTCGCAATCAAAACCGATAAGCGATTAAAAAACCAAACGGCAAAGAAAAATTAATTTTCAAATAAGGAGGAAATACTATGGAATACAAAAGAGTATTAACAAGTCAGGACATTTCATGTTTTGGTCAATGTTCTGGTACCGTCGCTCTCCCGATTATTTCTGCATGTGGAAGTGAATGTGCAATTATCCCTTCCGCAGTTCTTTCTACTCACACAGCAGGCTTTGAGGGATATACCTTCTGCGATCTTACAGATGAAATTCCGAAAATTCTGAAACATTGGATTGATACTGATATAATGTTTGACTGTGTTTACACAGGCTATTTAGGAAGCACCCAACAGATCAAATATGTTGCAGAAATAATGGATGAGCTTCTTATTGATGGCGGACTCCGCATCGTTGACCCAGCTATGGCTGACAATGGACAGCTCTATCCTGCTTTTAATGAAGAATATGTTGAAGCAATGAAATGGCTCTGCTCTCAGGCAAACATTCTTCTCCCAAATATTACAGAAGCATGTTTCCTGACGGATACCGAATATCCGGAGTCCTATGATCAGGACTTTATCAATAAGTTACTCAGCGATTTAGACCAGCTTTGTGGCGGTTGCATCGTTCTCACCGGCGTAAGTTTCCGTGAAGGCTATACCGGCGTTATGATTTACGAATCCGGCATCTGCTCTTATTATGAGCACGAAGTCGTTGGTGATGGTTGCCACGGCACTGGCGATGTTTACGCATCTGCTTTCGTTGGCACAATGATGCGTGGCGTTGGCGCTGTAAACGCTGCCTGCGTAGCTGCAGACTTCACTGTAAACTGCATTAAGGGAACCATTGATGACGAAGACCATTGGTATGGCGTAAAATTTGAGCCACAGCTGGCCGGTCTCATCGAGACATTAAAAGAAGGCGAGGAAGAAGCCGACGCGGAATAAAAACTCAGTCTTTTTCTGAAAATTGGCAATCGAAATGAAAGGACGGCGGGTGCTGGAAACGGCATCCGCCAAAAAAATATATGGTAACTATCAGAAAATCTATTTTAGCAGACGCGGAACGAATTGACGAGATTTACGCAAGCGCAAAAAGATTCATGCATTCCCAGGGAAATCCGGATCAATGGAGCGGTGAGTATCCTGATATCGTGGAAGCAAAAGAGGATGCAGAAGATGGCGTTGGATATGTAATGGAAGAAGATGGAAAGATCTTTGCAGTTTTTGCCTTCATTATCGGACCAGATCCTACCTACTCCATGATTGAAAACGGCGCCTGGTTAAACGATGAGCCTTACGGTACCATCCACCGTATTGCCAGTGACGGCAGTCACAGTGGCGTAATGAAAAGATGTTCCGAATTCTGCTCCAACTTTATCGATAATATCCGTATCGACACCCATAAGGACAACTCCTTTATGCTGAAGGCTCTGGACAACTTAGGTTTCACGCGATGCGGAATCATCTATCTGGAAACTGGTGATCCTCGCATCGCATTTCAAAAATGTTTTAAATAATACCCACTATCTAAAATAACCTACATAAGTAACGCTTCAATGGTGCAGGTAGTGTTCCAGTTTTATCACGTTGATAGCGGTACGCATAAGCTCGGCCCTTGTAATGCCCTCCGGCTTATCGTAGGTTGCCAGCAGAGATTTGTCTGGCTTGTAGGATTTCGCAATGCGGGACATGTCGCCCGGCATCAGAACGTCAACCTGCGCGCGCACGCGGTAAGCGTTGTCCTTTAGTTCTGGGAATTCCGGGCTAGCGGACTGACGCATCCACCAGTCAGTGATGACCACTCCATCAAAGCCCCACTGCTTTCGAAGAACCGTGGTGACCAAATCGTAATTGTAGTGGGACCAAACGCCGTTGACTTTATTATAAGAAGTCATGATAGTCTTCGGGCGACCTTCCTTCACGCAGATTTCAAAATTGCGCAAATACAGCTCACGAAGCGTTCTCTCATTTACCCTAGAATCATTCGTATTACGGTAATTCTCCTGATTATTACAAGCAAAATGCTTCGGACAGGAAGCCTTTCCCTTGCCCTGGATGCCGCGAACAACAGCAGCTGCCATCCGTCCGGAAACCAGTGGATCTTCTGAAAAATATTCAAAGTTCCGGCCGCACAGCGGATTTCGGTGCAGGTTCATGCCTGGTCCCAAGAAGCAGTCATCGTTTAGGCGAACCATTTCATCGCCTACATATCCATACAGTTTTTCAATCAAAGTTGTGTTAAAAGTGCACGCCTGACCTGCGCCGCAAGGAAGCAGGGCGCAATATCGTTTCAGACGCAAGCCCGCTGGGCCGTCGGAGCAAGTAATCGGTGTGATTCCTTTTTCCCGAAGACTTTCCAGGATTCCTCCAAAAACGCCGGCATTGCCTTCCGTACCTAAATCGGAATTCATCATGCCATGGCCTCGGGTCAGGGCTTCCAGTTCCTTCACAGACAATGAAGAAACCAACTCGAAAACCTCGGCGTCGGTTTTCGCCTTCAAAGATTCTTCTGTCGGCATTCTTTCCAAAATTCTGCTGCGCAAATCCACGTCGAAAGTGCAGGCTCTTTCACACTGCTCAATAAGAATGGTGGAAGGTGCGGTCCATGTACCAGCAAGAATTTCACCAGCTTCAAACACATAATCTCCTTCCTCTAAAACAAAGGCAGAAATTCCCTCATCATAAGAAGAGAACACTTTCGCATCGGTTGATATTTCCAGAGTTTCCGATTGGCCTGGATCTAAGACGCCGGTCTTTCCGAAGCCCGCCAAAACCCGTTTCGCTTTTTCTAATTTTCCTTCCGGCTGATGGCACCAAAGCAGAACGGACTCTTTTCCTGCAACGTTACCGGTGTTCGTAACTTTGACAGAGACCTTGATGCTGACTGGGTCGCGAAGTTCTTCCACTTCAAAGCCTTCCATCTCATATTTAAAATTTGTATAAGATAAGCCATAGCCGAATGGGTAAAGGATTTTTTCTGGGGCGAACTTCTCGAAGTAGCGGTAGCCCATGAAAATACCCTCTGCATAATTGTTGAATTCCTTGCCTCCGAAGTTGGCGCTACTCGGATATGCCTCGTAAGAAACCGCGATTGTGTCCGCCAGCTTACCGCTCGGATTCACTTTTCCGTACAGACAGTCGCAGACCGCATTTCCGCTTTCCATGCCACCCTGCCAAACAATCATCAATGCCGAAATCTTGTCGCCGAACTTCTCCAGCCAAGCCATATCGATAATGTTGCCGATGTCCATCAAAACCACGGTCTCTTTAAAGGTCGCTGTCACTTTTTCCAGTAAGTCCATTTCCTCATCCGTCAGATAATAGCTACCTTTAGTCAAGGTGTTCTCCCGGTCCTCGCCAGCCGCACGGCCGATAATTACAATGCCAACCTCTGCTGTCGCAGCCGCCTCTTTTACCAAGCTTTCCGGAACATCCATTTCCGGATAATTCATCGGCCAATGTCCCCAATAACCGTTATCAACCTCCGTTGCGGGATTTTCACTGAACGACTTATATCGTGCCGTCAGTTTTTGATTATAATTTGCATTTACATTCTTAAGTCCATCAATAAAGTTTACGCGATAAGGCGGATTCACGTCACCGCCACTGCCATAACCAACAAAAAACCAATCTTGCTGACATCTTCCAAAAACAGCTATTTCTTTCTTTTCATCTAACGGCAATACGCCATTATTTTTCAGAAGTACACAGCTTTCCGCTGCCGCCAGTCTGGCACATGCAGCCTCTTCCCTGTCTGCACATCTATCCCCTTTCGCTTCCATCGAATCCTGCGACAGATTATTCCCCATTACATGGTCAACTACCCCTTTTAAAATTTTATGTACATTCTTCTTTAACGGATTCATTCTTTCCCTTCTTTTCTGCGTGAAGTCGTCTTCGCCCGCACCTCTTCCAAGCCATCTTTTCCGCTTGATACATATCGTTCTATATACAAAATGCCGCGAACAGTTTTCACTGTCGCGGCATAAAACTTACAGTAAATGAATGCCTACTGCCTCACATGCCTTGTGCATTTCCTCTGGCCAGATCGACGCCTGAACCTCACCCACATGAGCTTTTCCTAAAAGCAGCATGCACAGACGAGACTGACCAATGCCGCCGCCTATGGTGTATGGCAGTTCCTTGTTCATAATCATTTTATGATATGGAAGCTGCAGACGTTCCATTTGTCCGGCTTTTTCCAGCTGGAGTGGCATACTTTCTTCGCTGACACGAATTCCCATAGAAGACACTTCAAAAGCTTGCTGCAAAGGCTCAAACCAGAACAAAATATCACCGTTTAACTGCCAGTCATCATAGTCCGGTGCACGCAGATCATGCGGCTTTCCGTCGCCTAACTTATCGCCGATACGCATAATGAACACAGCGCCGTACTCCTTGCAAATCGCATTCTCGCGACCTTTCGCATCCCGGTCCGGATACATCTTTCTTAATTCTTCGGAATCGATAAACTTGATGTCATTTGGCAGATGATACACAGCCTCTGGATATTTATACCAAACCTCATGTTCCATATGTTTAATAACCTTGAAAATCGTGCGCACCGTATCAATCAGCGCATCTACTGTACGCTGCTCTTTCGTGATAACACGCTCCCAATCCCATTGGTCAACATAAATGCTGTGGAGGTTGTCCAAGTCCTCGTCACGACGGATGGCGTTCATGTTGGTATAGAGGCCCTCGCCCGGCTGGAATCCATAATGGCCCAAAGCCCATCTTTTCCATTTTGCCAACGACTGAACGATTTCCATATCCTCTTCCGGAAGTTCCTTCGCCGTAAAAGAAACCTTTCTTTCTACGCCGTTAAGGTCGTCATTTAATCCGGAACTTTTCTTCAGATACAATGGTGCAGAAATACGCTCCAGCTGCATCTCCTGGCCGAACTCCTTTTGGAAGGTGTCGCGGATATATTTGATAGCTTCCTGCGTCTGTCTTACAGAAAGCCTCGGTTTATAGTTTTCCGGTACGATTAAGTTCATTTTTTTACATCCTTTGTAATCTGATTTTCCAGACAAATATGGTTTTCACTCATCCATTTTTCTGGAATTTTCCTTTTAATTAAAAAAATATTTTAATATAGGTTGAGGTCATTGGCAAGATATTTTCTCCCTTTCTCAAAACTCAATGTAGAATTCCGAAATCTATGATAAAATAAGAATAAATAGACATTAGACAAAACTAGTTTTACGTAAAGGAGGAAAAAATGTCTGATTTCCGAAGCTTAAATGTTGTAGACAATTTCTACCAGAACAATCTGTTCTTTCCAATGCCAACCGTCGCAATCTCCACGCTCTGTGAGGATGGTTCCACCACAATCGGCAGCTACTCATTAGTATTCCCGTATTACATTGCCGGCAAAGATTATTACGCAATGATATTGGAAGCCCGCAACTCATCCAACACCGCCCAAAACATTTTGAAAAATGGCAAGTGTGCTCTGAACTTTATCAAGGACGACAAAAAGTACTTTAAAGAATTAGTCCGCTTAGGATTCCCTGGAAAAACCCCTGCAGAAAAAATGAAAGACTGCTGGTTTGAACTGATTCCTGGCGAAGCAGAAGGCGAACGTCCGCTGATTTTGAAGGACGCATACCAGGTCATCGAATGCACATGGGACGACTCCTTAGAGGATGCCTATAAAGCCAAAGAACACATTGGCGAATTAGAAGGCGTAGAGCCGCCATACAATAATTTTAACGGCATCACTTCCAAGTTCGGCTGCCATTTCATCTTAAAGATCGACAAGATTCTTATGGAAGCGGAGTATGCAGATGCCTTAAAGAACGGCGTAAAAGCAAACTCCTTCCCAGCTGTTCCAGTAGACTATGGTTATCACGACAGCAAGAATTTCTGGTACAAGAAATTCAAAGGTTTCCGTCCAACCAGCGAACCAATCGCTACCAGCAACAGCGCCGATGTCGACAGCGTAATGTACTGTGCAGAGCGTTTGGACACAAAGGTTAAATTCACCAAAGAAGCTTGCGAATTATACACCAAGATTCCACGGCCGTTCATGAAGGCAGCGCTGCTTCAGGTTGCAGAAATTGCAGAAGCCAACGGCATCGAAGTCATCGATAAAGCCGCAGCAGAGAAGATTGCAGAAATTAAAAAGAAAATGAAATAAAAAAGCTTGCTTTCTCCCCCCCCTCCTTGTGTTATATAAAATTTGTATATCCTATTTAATTAAATAAGTTGGAGGAAAAAGATATGAAGAAGAGACTCCTCAGTATACTTCTCGGAATTATGATGATAATGTCGCTGATTCCGACCGTTGCATTAGCAACAACGTTAACACCAATCGACACTATTGAAATTCTCAATGCAGACATTACACCAATTGCCGGTGAAAAAGCCGGAGACCATATGGCATATGAGTTACCGGCGGATTGCCATTATACACCGATTGTGAGCGGATGGTGGGATATTTTCAACCTCAGAATTATGGAGGATGATGACGTATTTCAAGCAGGTGGTCTTTATTGCGCTTGCTGGACTTTGGTTGCAGACCCTGACTATGAATTTACGGACGATGCAGGTTTAACCATCAATGGTTCTGTTGAAAATGTTGATACTGAGTACTCTTATTTAGATACAACGGGTGAGGAACCATTGTTTATTATTTCTGCCATAGGCGTTTTTGCAGAAGAAATTCCAGCCACGACTTATTCCCTGACCACATCCGTTTCCGGTGGACACGGCGCTATTTCCGAAAGTAAGTCCGGCCTTGCAGAAAATACGATAGAAACCGTTACCTTTACTCCGGATGAAGGCTATGAAATTGACAAGGTTACGATAAACGGAGAAGAAGCTAAAGTTCAGAACAATGCGCTGAACATAACCATGGATTCTGATAAGACGGTCGTTGCGACCTATAAACTGATCTCAACCAATCCAAAAACCGGCGATGAAAATAACATGATTTTATGGATAATTCTTCTGGTCGTAAGTGGCGGCGTACTTGCATACGGTAAGAAAAGAAGCAGACAGTAAA
Source organism: Lachnospiraceae bacterium (assembly GCA_024403635.1). GTDB lineage: Bacteria > Bacillota > Clostridia > Lachnospirales > Lachnospiraceae > RGIG5612. The sequence continues at coordinate 11,051 of JAKSRL010000004.1, forward strand.
CATTGTAAGTAAGGCCTACGAAACACCAAATATTAAAGCCTAAAATTGCGGCAAGATTTTCATTCGTGCCTGCCTGATAAAGAAATATTCGAGATGTGGATTTTGTACGACAAAATCCACATCTTATTATTTGTGGAGATAAATCAGAATTTGTAGAAGTAATGAGATGAAACAGAGCGATAAATTTGAATTTGTAGCGATAAATAATTGCTTACAGGGCTGATTTTTTATGGTTTCAAATCCCTCTTTTTGTAAAACCAAGGTAATTCATAGCTGCTTCCAAATTTATGGTCACTTCCACGTCATGTAAGCAAAAACGCAACTAGTGGGGGTAAAATCACCGCATTTTCAACGAAAAAAGCAGAAAAAGACAAAAAATCCCACATGCTGAGTGTTGTTTACGAACTAGTGGGGGAGAATTTCCATAAAATGCCCCCACTGGCTTAGAATATAAGGGCTTTTTTGTGGAAAATAAGCGAAAAATCACTAAAAAACCAGGGTAAAAGGCCGTTTACACCCCCACCAAAAGTAAAAAGGAGCGTCCTGTGTGGTAAAAAGTTAGTAAACTTCAAAAAATGAAGATAAATGCGCGGCATTTTATTATTAGAGCATGAAAAACTTAAAAGGCTGCTGGAAAAGGGCCCCACGCATTTCCTCTTTTTTTGCCCGTTCAAATTCCAGTTTTTTCGAGATAATGTCATTCCGTCAAATCCCGGTTTGTCGAACTGAAAGAAACAACCAGCTACGGATATATTCTATATATCCGGCCCCTTCTTATATTTCGCTTTTTTCCCATTTCAGCAATACAAGTAAATATTTATATATATAAACTTTTATTATTCCTTTGCTACCAGATTCACAACCCACTTTTTGCTCCGCAGCATAAAGATTCCGACGGTGCACTTTACCAGCTCGATGCCGTTTACAATCAGGAAAATCGGCAGAATGGTCATGGATGTGAAATGAGCCAGAACGAAGGCTATCGGAATGTAGCAAACCCAAGTACATACACTATCAAACAGGAACGTAATAATGGTCTGTCCACCACTTCGCAAGGTGAAATAACAACCATTGGTAAACGCCTGAAACGGCATGTACATGGCATTGATCAAAATAAATTTAACGGCTAAAGCTCGTACCGTCTCCGTAGTGTTGTAAATATTAGCTAATGTCGTAGCCAAAATAGCCAGCAATCCGCCAATGACAATAGCAATAAGAATAGAAAGGAAGATAATCTTGTTGTCGTCCTCCACTGCCTGCTTCAGCCGACCTGCGCCCAGATGCTGACCGATAATGATAGAAATAGTCGTTCCTGCTGCCAGGGTAACGCAGCTAAACAAATTGAAAATTGTGGACGAAATGTTGGTAGCAGAAACTACTTCCAGACCGCGGACGGAATAGCATTGGTTCAGCATAGCCATACCTGCACTCCACAGCACCTCGTTTAAAAGCAAAGGAAAGCCCTTTTTCGCCACGTCTTTAAATAATGCAGCCGGAACTCTCAAAGTCTTCAATAACCCGGATACGAAGGAAAAACGTTCCTTTTTCCTATGAGTATAAACAATCAGTATGATGCACTCCACAAAGCGAGCGATAACGGTAGCAATTGCTGCACCTTCTACGCCCAGTTCCGGCGCACCGAATTTTCCAAAAATCAAAATGTAGTTGCCCACTAAGTTAATGAGCATAGCAATAATGCTGGCTTTCATTGGCATCATTGGCTCGCCGTATTCCCTCAAGGTGGAAGCGTATACCTGTCCAATGGCGAACGGAAGCATCTGAATCATCATCAAATGCAAGTAGGACATGCTATGTTCGAAAGTAATGGCCAGATCCAGTCCTTCGTTTCCTTCATGGAGGAAGGAAGAAATCAGAAGGCTGCCGCCAAACAAAAATACCAGAGAGAAAGCAACGATTGCACCAATCGCCACAAAATATTTAATGCGGACCGTGTTGCGGATTCCTTCCTCATCACCTTTTCCAGCATACTGAGCCGTAAAAATGCCGACACCGGAGAGCCCTCCGAAAATACACAGATTAAAAACAAAAAAGAGCTTGTTCGCAATCGCAACACAACTCATCGTCTCCGTCCCTACATGCCCTGCCATAATATTATCCAGCAGGCTTACAAAGTTTGTTATAACATTTTGTAAAAGAATGGGCGCCATGATAGCAAAAACGCCCTTATAAAAAGATTTTGTTCCAAGTAATTTTTTCATGTCTTCTCTCTTTTCCAGTAGCGCTTTCCTTCATGTGGGAAAGTATAAATAGCTGCTATACTACCTAAAGTAAAATACAAGCCCATAACAATAAACTGAAGAACACTGACGGAACCAAATCCAGTAAAATAGAACAGGAAGAATATGGCTACCGTCAAAATCAATAAAGTCCCCCAAATAATTGTATTTCTTTTATTCCGATAACGCACGCTTCCCCGGATTGCCATAAGTGTCAAAATCAAGCTGCCGATTGTTGTATAAATAGCGGCAACAATGCTAAAGGCGGATAAAAGATATCCTGTCAGTTCTCCCATAAGGAAGAATAATAAGACTAAAAGCAGATGCGGTACAATAACCGTATACTTTGAGTATGGTCTGCCACGTCGTCTGCAGGTGATGGTATGAACAATGCTGACAATCGTAACTACAATAATTGTCAAGAACAGGAACGCAAAAGTTCCTGCCAAAAGTCCGATCATACTTCCTATGGAAATATGGAACACGTTCAGATTCTCCAACTGAAGAATCATAGCTGGCGTATATTTAATGGAGGATGGCCAGGAAGCCACTCTATTGCCGTTTCCATCCGTTAATACCGGATAAGCCGCCTTTGGATTTACAGTCAGAATAAAACAATCTCCTTTTTTTGCCGAAAAACTAATCAGCTTTGTCGTATCCGCCGACAGTTGGTTTGTACTGTATGTGGAGACCATATAACCTAAGGTATCATCTTTGGTTGCATGGATGATTAACTGATACGTCATATCTCCCGGCAAGGAAATAATGGCCTGGCTGCCCTTATGAACTGCATAGATTCTCCGGCTTGGGGCCGCTACAGCTTCCCCGTCAGGAACCTTCCGTGTTATTTCGCCATTTTCCTCAACGGTTTCAATATAACCGTCTGCTCCGTAAATCTCCACAGAAGCTTTTCCCGTAAAAATCACTTTTTTGGAAGTTAACGAATCTGTGAAAATGTCTTTCGGATCATCCGAAGAATACATCCACTCAATATACGTACTCGGATTATGTTCCCGGATAAGATTGGTTCCCAGATCATCACTGCTGTCCCAATATCCATCCTTTTCTCTCTGTCGATTCCCTTTTAAGTAGGCCATAACCACGTTGTCCAGATAGTTCAGCATGGCATCTGCTTCCGTCTGCTGCTCGGCATTCAGGTATTTCATATTGCTGACTGCTTCTTCAATAATTTCCAAAAGACGGTTGAAAGAGCCCGCAACCCAGGCTTCTTTCAGAGCTTCTTCCAGATGTTCCCGGTAATCCTCATCCGTCGGCAGAATCTGCAGCAAATATTCCAAAAGCATATGAAGCTGTCCGTTAATTTCCGGATTGTTGGTAAATTTTCTTCCCAACAGTTCTCTTGAAACCTTGTCAGCTCCGACCGTCTTCTCGAAATAAAAACTGTCCATCTCCATTGCAGGTGTAAACAAGTCGATACCGTATCTTTGATAGCCCCATTCTGCAAATGGGATCATTGGAACCGGGTCATATTTTCCCATGATATTGAATATATTTTTATAGTCACCACTCGTTTTTGTCGTTCTCGGAGTTGCAAAATTGTAACCATAAACCGCTTGAAACATACCAATCTCGGTCATGTCAGCTTCTACAATATTTGCTACAGCCGCACCTCTGGAATAGCCGGAAACCCATAATTTAATATCTCCATTAACTCCATAATCCTTAATATAATCAATAATCCGGCCTTCTACTAAAAGAGCCGCCTCTTCAAAACCTTCATGACGTCTTCCGGTTCCGACGGTAAAGTTACTAAGCCATTCATCCTTGTAGCCACCGCCACATGGAACAACAGCGATAAGTGTACTTTTTCCAATCTGCTTGCTTCCGATCATAGAAGAAACCGTGTGTGCGCCCGGAGTTTTATCATAGCCTTCTGACCGAAGATTCGTAAAACCAGCCTGAGACATATACTGTTCGATCCAAACATCTTTTGGAAGTTCTTCAATCGCATTATTCCGATAAGAACTGATTGCCATTCCCAAAGAAGCACGGGCCAGCATATGGTCATATTCCTCCGGCCGATGCTCAAAGAAACTATCTCTATACTCAAAATCCCATTGAATAATTTCTCCGGAAAACAAGGTGCTGACGGCTGTAAGACTACGACGGCCGGAAGGAACGTAAGCAAAAGCAGGCACTGCCATCAGTGCCGTTAAAATGATAATAAGTATGCATAGGATCAACGTTTTTAGTTTCTTCATTATTTGTTCCGTCGTCTATCGTTCAAAATTTCAAAAAAGACCTTGTTTTCCTAAAAAATCATCTATGAGAAGAAATTGCCAGCGAAGACTGTGCTACGACCAAAGCCGTTATGATGGAAGTTCTTAAAATCGTCTTTAAAAAGCCAACCTGGACATTATGAATGACTACATGATCTTCCGGTAAGTGACACATCGCCACCAAAGCACAAGAAATCAGCTTAAAATCAATGCTGTCAAACTTCCGGCTAAACCTCTTCATACGTCTCAGAGCCATTGCCATCTCTCTTACTTCTCGTACGGTTTCTTCCACCGTCATATCTAAAATCGAAAGCACGGCCAAAACGATCAAAAGAGAGCCTAATCCATTAGACTTCCTGCCTGCAGACAGCGCATTATGCAAAGCAATATATTTCTCTGTTTTTTTCTTCGGATCTTCATCCGTCAAAGAAAGAACGTGACTTACGTTTTGCATTGCACTCATCTTTGACACATACTCTTTTTTCAGGATTTTATAGCAATCCTCCATCTCCTCGATTACACTATCAATCCGTTCTCCATCCAAAGCGACAAGGGCAGCAAAAGCCATATCCTCCTGTCCCGTCAGCAGTGGATGTTCGATTTTCATTTTTTCATATATTTTGTAGGTTCGTTCACAAATATAATCCACAAGTTCTTCTGGTGTATTTTCATAAATAACCATCGCTGTGATAAGCCTTTGTCCGGAACCTGTGAAATAGGTAGGACGAATCGTATCAAAAACACCCAGTACACCATTCAGATAGGCTTCCGGGTCTTTTGAAAGAGCCATGCGGATAACCAAAGGCAGCATTAAATGATCTCGGAAGGCGCTGGTCATTCTCACTTTTTGCTTTACGATCATCTTGCAATACGCGATTCTCTCGTTCGCATTATGCTCGTTCTCCTCTGACGCTTCCATGATTTTTTCCGAGTTCAATGTTGTTCTTTTTCCGGAAAAAGAGTCCATTAAATAAAGAAAAGCCGCAAGCGCCTGACGGTCGCTGTACTCTCCCTTAAATTGCTGCCGGATTGATATAAAACTATCGGTAAAAGAACTGGTTTTCATAGAGAATTATTATATCAAAATCCTTTTCAAAAAAAAACTCCTACAGGAAAAAAGAATGCTGCATTTAATGGAAGTTTCTGTGTTATAATGTTTAATATATGTATTAGGAGGAGATATACTATGGCACTGGACACAAAATTCGATATAAGTGAACTGGAACCAAAGGGCGAGCTGACAAGTATGTTCGGCACAAAAACCCCTATTTATTCCACACCGATTACCCACAAAGAAAATACTCTGAGACTTTATCAGGGAAAAACTCCTATGTGGGCACCTTTTTCCTTTGGTGATACAAACACATTCATGATCAGCTGCGACCCGGAAAATATGGCTCGTAACCCTAAGAGCAAGGGTGGAATCGACGGCTATGGTATTGAATGGGTATTCGTAGAACAGGTCGGCGGAGCTATCGTAAAACCGGGAAATCCAAAAATCAAAGACATCAACCATTGGGAAGATTATGTAACGATTCCGGATCCGGACACATGGGATTGGGAAAACTGCTACAAAGAAACTTCTGCAAAATTCATCGACGGCTTAGCAATTTACACTGCTTGCCCGGGAGCTCTTTACGAGCGTCTGATTGCCGGCATGGACTGCGACAAGGCTTTAATTGCTTTAGTAGATGAAGACCAGCAGGAAGGCGTACATCGTTTCTTCCGTGCAGTTACAGAAGTTCATAAAAAAACTTATACAAACTTAAAAAAATGGTTCAACCCGGACATTGTTAACTTCAATGACGACTGGGGCACCCAGAGAGCACAGTTTTTCTCTAACGCCACCTACAAAGAGATGATTCAGCCATATGTAAAAGAGATCATGGACCATTGTCATTCTTTAGGCATGTATACCGATCTGCACAGCTGTGGCTTCATGGAGCCTTTGGTTCCTGAAATCATTGCAGCCGGCTTAGACAGCTGGGGAGGACAGCCTCTGAACGATAAAGAAAAACTGAAAAAAATGTACGGAGACAAATTCATCTTCACCGCTCATATCAAATGCGAGCAAGATGCTACCGAAGAAGAGATGGATGCAGTAGTTGACAAATTCATCAAGGGCATTGGAGCAGATAATCGTGTTCTCGCAGAAGTAATGGGCCCTGCACGTCTCCGTGAGAAAGTTTATATCGCATCACGTAAGAACTATGACCGTCTGTTAGACGAAGGCAAAGTTATATTCTAAATCAAAAAGACTTAAAAAGGAGAATAACATGGGACAGGACATTAAAAGATGGTATCGTAAATTCAATCTGGACGTAGACGCAGAAACAGTAAAAGCTGCGATTGCCAATACTACCGACCCAGAAGTTTATACAAAAATTTCTCTGGCAGGACCTTGGACTCCTCCGGATGTAGAAGACTTAGTAGGAAAGACGTTAACTTTCCGTAACGAAGAGCATGTTTACACTTTCCAGTTTGACGGAATTCATGATGTTAAATTTGGAGATGATGGAAAAGAACCACAGGCTTGCTACTGCAACGTTAAAACTTTAAACAACGAAGTTTATTTTGTAAACTTCTTAGTTCCTGGCTATGAATGGGCTCGTCAGATTACTTTCATTCCGGACCTTAAATATGGCTATGCTACAATCGTAGATGCCCATTTCGGAACAGAGAACTCCAACATTGACGTTTCCAGAGAATTTAAATTTGGCAAATTAGACGGGGAATATGAAGAAGGCGGCGAACCTCACGACTTCACCGATGAACTGATCGGAACCGCAATCGAGTGGAAGTATACCGAACGTCTGATGACAATCAAACACAGTTATTTCTGTAACTTATACTACACCTATTCTGCATTGGCTCCCGGCGGAGCATGGGCAGCAACCAACCCTGCAAACTATACGAAAGTACGTAACGGACTTTACATCTTCTCCTTCGTAGAAGAACGTCAGGCTGGTCTTCAGGGACTCTTCCTGATTGATCTTGAAAAAGTCCATGACATCGGTTGCTTCTTCGGTGTAAGTGCAGACCATTTGTCCAGCGCATGCGCAGGTGCGAAAGGCAAGATTGCCAGTACAAATACCATTTTCTAAGATCAGAAATCGTTTTATAACCGATGAAAAACCGCCGGAAGGAAAATTTTCTCTCCGGCGGTTTATTTAATTTAATTCATTTTCGGAATGCTATCGCCATTCTCCGGTTCGAAAAATGCAACGCCAATTGCTCCCGGTCCCGCATAAGTACCAATAGTACATCCGACAGAGCAGATCGGCAACTCACTTATTTTTCCCTGATAAAGGCTTATGCTGTCAGAAATATATTTTTGCAGAAGCCTATCATTCAGCCCGCTGTAGGTCAGATACACCGGTCGACTGAAATCAACACCGCCCGAAGCCGTTACCTTTTTTTATTCCCAAGGATTCAAAGTAATTTGCTGTCTTGGCAGAATACTTCTTCATATCGCTGAAAGTAAATCTGCGCTCCGTTTTATCATTTGCCACCCATAGCAGGGCAAGTTTATCCGGGCTCTTATTCGCGATTGCATCTACGCAGTCAAATGCAAAATTAAATGTATCCGTATTTTTAAACTTGATGCCGTTAAAGACACCATCTTCATCATAAAAGGATTCCACATATTTATCCGCAACCGTCTCAAAGACTTCTTCTTTTTCCACAGGCTTCGGAGCCTCATAAGGAGCTTCCGGATATTCCTCACTGACGCTTCCTACTTGCGGGTTCAAAACAACCGCATGGAATTCACATCCGCCTTCGCTTACCGCAATCATGCCATGAGGAATAAGGCTGTTATAAAAAATGGAGTCTCCTTCATAAAGAGTATCTACATGACTGCCAACCTGAACCTTCAGAGCGCCTTTTACAATAATGTCAAACTCCTGCCCGTTATGAGAATATAGTTTTATTGGAGCTTCCTGTTCCTCGGGGATATACGGAAATTTAACGAGAAACGGTTCCGCAAGTTTTTCCTTAAACTTCGGTGCCAGATTGCTGTACTCTACTCCATGCTGTTTCAATATTTTCAATCCGTCCCCTTTTCTGGTAATCGCAAAAGACCTTAATGTAGTGCTTGTTCCTTCCAGAATATCTACAACCTCAACCCCACAGGCTTTTGCGCATTTATAAATAAAGGTAAAACTAAAATCCGTTTCACCTTGCTCTAAAACCATATAATCTCCTTTTATTTCCTTATTCCTCATCAAACAAAGCCCGTCGTCTGGTGGAATGACGCATCATTTTTCTCATGCCTTCCACATCTTCCGATTCCAACATCGCTTTTAGCTCCTTAAATTTATCCAGGAACAGATTCATCTGCTCCAAAAGAGCGGGCTTGTTTGCAATGAAAAGTTCGCTCCACATTTCGTCCTCAATCCTTGCTATTCGAGTAAGGTCTCGGAACGAATCTCCCGTGAACTTTTCCATATTTTCCTTGTCATTGCAGGTCATCAATGTAATCGCAATACAATGCGTCAGCTGGGAAAGGAACGCAATCATCTCATCATGCTCTTCCGGCGAGAGCGTCGCTACATTTTGAAAACCCAACAGTCTTCCTAGTTCCATACAGGTTTCGATAGCTTCCTCTGTATTTTTTTCCGTTGGAACAACAATATAATTCGCTCCAATAAACATTTTTTCCGTGCTATTTTCCACACCGGAAACTTCTCGTCCTGACATAGGATGGGCTGCAATAAATTCCACATCCCCGCGAAGCATATTCTGAATCTTGTACACAATCCCTGATTTCACACCGGTTACATCGGTAAGAAGAGCGCCACTCTTTAACAGGTTCTGGTTCCTCTCGATCCATTCCACAAAGATATGCGGATAAAGGGCAAAAATCACAAGGTCCGCTTCACCGCTGCTTTTTTCATCCAATTCCGTAGCGCCCTCATCAATGATGTTCTCTTTGATTGCGTAATCGATGGAGCTTTGACTTCGTGTAATGGCACTGATATGAAATCCGAAACGCTTCAGCCCTCTGGCATAGCTGCCTCCTAAAAGCCCAAGCCCAACAATCAATATTTTTTTATTTACATCTACTATCATTTTATTTTTACCTCTGCTCCCAGCTGCTTCATATCATTAAAGAATCCGGGATAACTCTTGTTAACGGCTTCGATCCCTTCCAGGGTTCCCCCAATCTTCGACAGAATGACCGACATTGCCATAACAATGCGGTGGTCATTATGTCCGCTTATTGGGATGCCGCGATATTTCAGTTCTTGCTTCGGAACAACAATCTGATTGTCTCCGAAAATTATGCCGCCTCCTAATTTCGCTAATTCTTCCTGCATGGCCATACCGCGGTCACTTTCTTTCGCTTTCAATCTGTTTGTTCCCGTAAAAACAGCACCATTCTTTAAAGAAGCTAAAGCAATCAGGACCGGCCCTAAATCCGGACAATCGGAAATATCCAAAACCGGCTTTCCTTCCGAAATCTTCCGGAAGTATTCCTGGAATACGCGGTCTCCCTGCAGGCTGTCCGCATTCAGGTTTTCGATATGAACGTCCGATCCAATATGGTTAAAAGACGCAAGAAAGGCTGCGTTCGAATAATCTCCCTCTATTTTTCCTGAAAATGAATGCATACAAGACGGCTTAATTTTGATTGTGAATTCATCTGTGAATTCCACTTTTGCGCCAAAAGAATTTAATGCTGCGATTGTGAGATGAATATATGGTCGGCTTTCAAATGGCGGTCGGACGCGGATGGAAGATTCCGCTCCCAAATGAACTAAGGCAAAAATCATTCCCGTAATAAATTGGCTGCTGACATCGCCTCTCAGTTCATACTTGCCACTTTCTAAATTTCCGCAGACAGTCACCGATTCTTTGTCTTTATAAAAATCAAAACCTTTTTCCTGACAGAGTTCTTCATAAATATCAAGTGGTCTCTCCATCAGCCTTTCACTGCCCTTCAGCGTCACCGGCTTATTCAGGCACAGGGCCAATGGAAGAAAAAACCGAAGCGTACTTCCGCTTTCCCTGCACTCCAAAATAGAATCCGTCCTCCGCATGAACTCGTAAGGCTCAATCGTTACTTTATCTTTTTCTATAAAAATCTTTGTGCCAAGGGCCTTCAGGCAATCAATACTTGCCAGAATGTCCTGACTATAATCCATTCCGGACAATATACTTCGTTCTTTCGCCAACGCCGCTCCGATCAAATATCTGTGGGCCATACTCTTTGACGGAGGGGCTTCGATGGTTCCGGAAAGCCTGGAAGGATTAAATGTTGCTATCATTTTTTTCTTTATCTGCATAGATTTCCTCAAAAACGCGGTTTGCAGTTTCTTTCTCGATTTCCGTATCCAGGAATCGTTCTGCCGCAACAACCGCCTGCATGACCAGCATATACAAACCGCCCTCGGCTTTTATTCCTCTTTCCTTCGCATCCCGCACCAGATTGGTGCAAAGAGGATTATAGACTACGTCGACCACTCCGCTCAGCTTGGAAAACGGAGCAATATCGATTGGTTTGGAGCCGCAGTCGGGATACATTCCTGACGGAGTTGTGTTAATAATTACATCAGCGTCGGCATGTTCCGAAACTGCCTCTTCATAGGTGATATCTCCTTTCGACGTTTCTCTGCTCACCTTCAGAATCTGAGAAGCACCCAGATCTTTGGCAAGCACATACGCTGTTTTGCTCGTACCTCCAGTACCCAGAATCAGTACTTTTTTTCCTTTTATCTCAATTCCCAGCCTCTCAATAAGAGCTTTCATGCCAAAGTAATCTGTGTTATATCCAAAAAGCTTTCCGTCTTTATTGACGATCGTATTAACAGCACCGATTTTCTGAGCAATAGGACTTAAAACATCCAAATAAGGAATTACCGTCTGTTTATAAGGAATTGTCACATTAATGGCAGCAAAATCCTTTTCTTTAAAGAACGATGGGATTTCATCTTCCGTCAGTTCAATTAATTCATATGCATAATCTGCAAGCTTTGCATGCACTTCTTTTGAAAAGCTATGTACCAGTTTCTTTCCGATACATCCATATTTTTTCATCGGTCCGATACTCCTTTCTTGCGGATTAGGATTTCAGCCAATCCGTTCCATACCGTAAAGCCAAAGCATCACAAAGTACGATAGCTGCTGCTGCATCCTGAACAACTCTTGCCCTATGTACGATAGCCGGATCATGCCTTCCTTTCGGCGTCAGAACCGAATCTTTCATCGACCGGAAATCAACCGTATTCTGAGGCTTAAAAATCGTTGGCGTTGGCTTAATGGCCGTCCGGAAAATTACCGGCATTCCATTTGTAATGCCACCGTTAATTCCTCCGTTATTATTTGTGCCTGTCATGACTCTTCCCTTTTCCATATAGAAAGGATCGTTTGCCTTACTTCCTTTCATCTCGGCGATGGAAAAGCCTGCACCAAACTCTACTCCTTTTACAGCGGGTATCGCAAAAAGCATATGGGAAAGCATGCTTTCTAAGGGATCAAACCAAGGTTCTCCCACACCGGGCGGCATTCCGATGATTGCTGTTTCCAGAATGCCTCCTACGCTGTCCCCTTCCGAAGCTGCTGCAAGAATCTCTTCCTGCATCTTTTCATTACGCTCCTCATCCAGAACTGCAAAAGTCTTTGTATTCAGGTCCTTTATGTCGGAAGGAATATCTGCAAACTCCCGGTCCGAAATACCAGCACATCTCTTAATATGAGTTCCTATATAGATATCCTTTTCTTCCAGAGCCGCCTTACAGATAGCGCCGGCAGCAACCAAAGCTGCGGTAATTCTCCCGCTGAAATGTCCGCCACCTCTTAAATCCTGATAACCATGGTATTTGCACTCGGCCGTATAGTCCGCATGAGAAGGACGGGCCAGCGTCTGCATCTGCGCATAGTCGGAGCTCTTTACATTATCATTCGGAATCAGTATCGTAAGGGGTGCACCTGTCGTTTTCCCATTCATGACACCACTTACAATCTTGTATTCGTCTTTTTCCTGACGCGGAGTAGATATTTTCCCTGCTGGCCTGCGCAGGGTCAGCATATGCGTAATATATTCTGTTTGAATCTCAATCCCAGGAGCCAGTCCGTCAATCGTAGCTCCTATAAATTCCCCGTGGCTCTCGCCGAATAAGGTTACTGCCACACTACTTCCGAATGTATTTTTCATATCTGTCATCCTTTCAGAACTGATTTTGCCAATTCAATTACTTCCTGACATGTTACCTTTTTCATTTCATAGCTTCCCACTTCATTTACCAGGACAATGGTTACAACATCGCCTTCGGTCTTTTTATCATGGAAAGCTGCCTCTGCAATTTTGTTCCAGTCATATTCCAATTCCCGGTACAAATTGCATTTCTTGAGGACGTTGATGACACGCTCCCGAACATCTTCTTTGCACATCGGAAGCATTCCCAAGGCAACACATTCTCCATGGAAAAGGCCGGTCATCTCTTCGCTGCTTTCAATTCCGTGTCCTACGGTATGCCCAAAATTAAGAATTCTTCGCAAGCCCGTCTCTTTCTCATCCTGTTCTACAACCGATTTCTTTATGTTCAGTGAACGGATAATGATTTCATCCAGATGGCTTTCTATATTCTCTTTTTCAAAAAGTTCAAAAAGCTCTTTATCTGAAGTAAGGGCCATTTTAATTGCCTCTGCAAGACCGTTTGCCATCTGTCGTTCTGGCAGTGTTTTCAGAAGTTCCGGATCGATCAGGACTTTTTTCGGCTGATAAAACGCTCCGGCTACATTCTTTACTCCGCACAGGTTGATTGCGGTTTTTCCTCCTATGGAGGAGTCAATTTGAGAAAGCAATGTTGTCGGGATATTGTAAAAATCAATTCCCCGCATATAGGCGGACGCCGCAAATCCAGAAAGGTCTCCTACCACGCCTCCACCTACAGCAACTACGCAATCTTTTCTGGAAAAGCCATGTTCTAATAAGGTCTGAAGAACCTGTCCGAACATCTCTAAACTTTTGGAGGTTTCCCCAGCCTTTACGGTAAAGACTACGCACTCCTTACATTGACTTTCAAGCGCTTTTGCATAGGAATCCGGAACACCGCTATCGGTTACGATAAGCACCCTGCGGTCTAAATTAAGATGTTCCTTTGCTTTTTCTAAAACGCCCCGTTCTACGATGATGTCGTAGCTGTCTAATCCTAAATCCATGTGAATCGTCATTTTTCTTCCCTCAAATTTCTTTATGCGGTGCAAAAGTTCCTGCCACCTTAAAGCTATCACACACGGTATTTAATTCCGCTACCATCTGTTTTCCCTGTTCCGAATCCACCGTGCCATCAATCTCTATATAAAAATAATATTTCCAGGACTGGTTCTTCAGAGGTCTGCTCCGAAGGCTCGTCATATTATATCCATATTTTCCGATAATGTTGATTGCTGCTGCCAGCGATCCCGCTTCATGTTTCACTGAGAGCATCAATACACTGCAGGTCATTTCCGGAGAAGAAACCGGAACCTTGGAAAGGACTGCGAACCGCGTGGTATTTTCTTTGCTTGCATTGATACTTTCTGCCAGGATTTTTAGCCCGTATAATGTTGCCGTCTCCACACTTGCAATTGCGCCTAACGATTTGTCCTTCGCTTCCGCTACCATCTTAGCTGCAACCGCCGTATTACTTACCTCTTCCGTCTCAAAGCCTTTTAAATTCAGATAGTCGTTACATTGAGCCAAAGCCTGTGGATGGCTGATTACTTTCTTAATATCTTCAATTTCTGCATCCGGCAAACCTAAAATGTTCTGTTGAATTTCCAGATCATAAATTCCATTAATGAAAAGCTCTCCGGAAAATATCAAATCAATGGTTGGTCCTACTTCTCCGACATAACTATTTTCAATTGGCAGTATCGCTGCATCACATTCTCCGTTTACGACAGAATCATACGTTCCCTTAAAATCCCAAAAGGAAATACGGTCGCTTTCCGGAAAAATCTTTCCTGCCGCTATATGGGCAAACGCTCCTTCGACACCGCTATATGCTACTTTTCGTTTGTTTAACATTTCTAAGGTTCCTTTCAGCAGGTTTCTGCCAGATCATAAATCAGTCGTTCCGTTTTTTCCCAGCCAAGACAAGGGTCTGTAATGGATTTTCCAAAAGTATGCTCTCCCACGCCCTGAGCTCCGTCTTCAATATAGCTTTCAATCATCAGCCCTTTCACCAGACGTTTGATATCCGGATTCTGCTGCCGGCTATGTACAATATCCTTTGCTATACGGACCTGTTCAAGATACTGTTTGCCGGAATTATTATGGTTCGTATCCACAATAATGGACGGATTCGTAAGATTGGATTCTTCATAAAGCTTCTCTACTCTCAGCAGATCTTCGTAATGATAGTTGGATACGCTTCTGCCAGCATAATCTGTGTATCCACGCAGAATTGCATGTGCATATGGATTTCCCGTGCTGGTCACTTCCCATCCACGATAGATGAAAGTATGGCTGGACTGGGCTGCTACGATGGAATTCATCATTACGCTAAGGTCACCGCCGGTAGGATTTTTCATTCCGACAGGAGCCCCTAAGCCGCTAGCCGTAAGCCGGTGCTGCTGATTTTCTACAGAACGTGCCCCTACCGCTATATAGGAAAGGAGGTCCGAAAGGTATCGGTAATTCTCCGGGTAAAGCATTTCATCCGCGCAGGAGAAATCATAGTCACGCAAAGCTGCCCTATGGAGTTCCCGGATTGCAACGATACCTTTATACATATCCGGCTTTGCTTCCGGGTCTGGCTGATGGAGCATTCCCTTATATCCCTGCCCGGTAGTTCTCGGTTTGTTGGTATAGATTCGCGGAATAATAAGGATCTTATCGGATACCTGATCCGCAATGGTACGAAGTCTTGAAATGTACTCAAGAACCGATTCCCTGTGATCCGCGGAGCAAGGTCCGATAATCAATAAAAATTTATCCGACGTTCCGTCAAATACCGCTTTAATACTTTCATCCCGTTCTGCCTTGACCTGAATCATCCGCTCGGTCAATGGGAATTCTTTTTTTACTTCCATCGGAAGTGGAAGTTTTCTATGATATTTCATCTGCATGGTTTTTTCCTCTTTCTATAATAATCTAATCTATTTTGGGATAAAATAAAAGCCCGCCTTCTATCTGCTTCTAAAAAGCGTATCGAAAGCGGACTGTCCGTTTGTTCCTCTAAGGCGCTAGCTCTTAGAGATTGCTTGCGACGGGCAGTCCTTGCTAATAATATAAAAGTAGTAATAAAAACTGGTCAATATCATTTTATCTTTCCTTACCAATAAAAAATAACGCCAATGTTCCCGGACCGGAATGTGAACCGATAACCGGACCGATATCAGCAATATAGGAAGCTTTCTTTCCATTTTTTTTGCAGATCATTTCTTCCAGCATCAAGGCGTCTTCCATACAATCTCCCTGGGAAATGAAATAAATTCCTTCCATTGGGTCTTCCGCCAGGCTCTGATATTTCTCTGCCATAGCTTTTAACGCCTGCTTCCGACCACGAACCTTTGATACTGCAATCAGATGACCTTCATCATCCATATGCATAACCGGCTTGATATCCAATACGGTTGCTGCAAAAGCGGAAGCCGCGCTTATTCTTCCTCCCCGCTTTAGATATTTCAGATCATCCACGGTAAACCAATGACAGATTTTCAATACGGTATCTTCTAAGTATTTAACCGTTGTAGCAAAATCTGCACCTTCGTTCTTCTTCTGCACTGCTAAATATAGAAGGAGTCCTTGTCCCGAAGATGCACAAAGAGAATCTACTACAGCGATACGCTTGAAATATCCTTCTTCGGATAAATCCAACGCAGCCATTTGCGCAGAGTTTGAGGTGACACTTAATCCGGAAGAAAGTGCGATGTAGATAACATCCTTTCCATTTTTCAGTTCCTCCAAAAAAGCTTCCTTGTATTCCTCTGGATTTATTGCGGATGTCTGAAAAACGGTTCCATTTCTCATTTCCGCATAAAAATCAGAAATTGCCACATCTCCGTTCGAAAAGGTCTGATTACTATTTACATTTCTGAACGTCAGATCCACACATTTTATTCCCCAGTCTTTCAGAGTTTGGGGGCTGATATCACATCCGGAGTCAGTCATAATAACATAATCGTTCATGTAGGCCTCCTTTTAAATAATCTCTAGGACTACTTTATCTAATCTGTTGGATTACATTATCACATCCAAAAGACAATTACAAGTGTATTTTTGTGAGTATTATGTGAATTCTGTGCGAAATAACTTGTGATATGATCCCGGAGATGGTATCCTAAACGCGTAACAGGAGGAGGGATCTATGCAATACGATAATGACTTAATTTCCGGGAAACTGAGACGTTGGGAAAAATATTTATTAGATTATGAACTCCCGGAATGGGAATCCATTCCAGATATGGGGCTTTATATGGAGCAGGTTATCACGCTTCTTAAGGAATATTTAGATTATCTTCCACCGGAACTAAAGGAAGAACAGTTCATTACCGCGACTACAATTAACAATTATGTCCGCAAGAAAATCATCCCTCAACCGATAAAGAAAAAGTATTACCGCGTACATATCGCTTTTCTTATTATCGTATGTACCTTAAAACATTGCCTTAGTATTCCTACTCTTCAGACCATGATTCCAGTAGATTTGTCGGAAGAGGATCTTCATGCATTTTATACATCCTATGCCCAGCGGCATAGAATCGCATCCAAGTATTTTATAAAGCAAGTAAAAGTCGTAGCTGCAGGAATATTAGACCGTAATTCGAAAGCAGATATTTCTACCGACAGCACCGAAGAGCTGGTTACAACATCTGCCGTTGTGTGCGGTCTTGCCCGGCTTTTATCCGAAAAGCTTTTACTGCTCGGAGGAAAGACTTTAGAGGATGGAGAAAGCATTGAGCAACCCGACAACGAAAATGATCTGTAGTAATAAATGACAAAAACCTATCATTCCCCACATAATGCAAAAATAAAAAAGCACCCCTCAGGGTGCTTTTTTATTTTTGCTCATTATATCTGTGACCGACTTCTCTCCGGTTCTTTAAGCCGGTCTTCTTCAGAATATTTGAAACATGAAAACGGACGGTGCTTTCCGAAAGAAAGAGAATATCCGCTATTTCACCATTTGTCTTGTTCTCAGCCAAATAGCTGCTGATTTCAGCCTCACGCCGTGTTAAATGATAGCGCTCCGCAAAAGAAGGCTTTGCTTCTTCCGGAGACTCCAGTATATTGTCTGCAACTGCAGCCACGTCGAATTTCCGGGTATATTTCGTTAACAAATAGCAGAATAAAATAATCAGCGGAACAAATAAAACCCCCGCCGTGATGAAGCATATAAGCCTGTTTAGCCCAAAGAAGGAAAGAAGGAGCGCTATTATGCCCTCAACGATACGGCTGACACATAATCCAAGGGATGCAAGGAACCGTTTTTCTTTCTTTGAGGCAAAGGAAAGAAAAATGCCTGCACGGAACACGGAAAAAAAACCAAAAAAAGTATCCGTAAGAGCAATTGCAATATAATGGACCGGAAGTTCCCTATAGAGAATGATAATCATGACCGGATACAGAATGCTGGCCAAAGCACAGATGCTGCCGATCACATGGCTTTTATCGAAAATGAGTGCCGCAATTATCAGACCGCCTGCATAGAAAAACCGCGTGAAAATAAGATCAAGACCGCTTCCTGATTCCACAAGGATCGGATCGTTTGTCCCAAGAGCGAATATTACAGCCATAAGAGCGATTATAAGGAGGAGCAGACCTTTTTCGGAACAATTTATTCTGAAAAATGAACTATCGGAAGGGTTCTCCGTGAAACCAACAGGGACATCCTTATATAATAGGATCAAAGCAGAAATAATACCGACAAAAACGCAGGCAAATATGATTACAACGAAGGAAACCAGGATTTCTTCATTCAGACGACAGATAATATAGGTAATGATGCCTCCGATCGAATAGGCTCCCGCAAAGCAAAGGGTAAGATGCTTCTCTGTTATATATGCCGTAATCAGCGAAAAAGCAAAGGCGGTAAGCATTCCTACGGACAGATTGAGAAGGACTGTCATGCAGATCAGTACAAGCCCACTTCTAGTGAAAACGGAAACAGTGATTACCGGTAGCAAGATCAAACCGGCAAAAATCTGAAAGAGCCTTTTTCCTGATATACCGCGAAACACTTTAAATAGAATCATAAACAGAACCATTCCGGCTGCCTGCGCCAGATAATTCCATCCCGAAAGCATCTCTTTGACGATTCCAGTATCATAAAAACGGAATAATAAAAAAGTTTGAGAATAATACAATAGGGTTCCGCAGGAATAAATTGCAGCAAGAATAAATAAGCAAAAAACAAAATCCTTTTTGTTTGATGTTGTACGCTCAGTCATGAACACGGCCTCCGATTAATGTCATTGTGCATAAATATATCATATACAAAGCAAGTTTCGACCGAAAAATTCGTACAAACAGCAAAACCTAGCCATAATCAAACAGTTTTTTTAAGAATCTGTACTGTTTTTAGACTTTCTTTTGTGATTAAAATCAGTATCATATGCACATGAAAAAAAAGGCGGGGGGACCCGGCACAAGGAGGATGTTTTTTATGATGGAAAATAAGAAGGTAAGGAAAAAAAATCGCTTGATGATAGCGATATTTGCTTTGGTCCTAAGCCTGATTGTATTGGCCGGAGCAACAAAAACTCTGGCATCGGATGTCGGAACCGTAGATAACAGTGTCGACAAAAGTCAGACCACGGTCGTAGGTCTGTTTATGAAAACCTATCCATGTACAGATTTTGATACAATTTATACCGTATATGACGAAAAAATCAAAGTAGATTACTCCACTCCGGAAAATGATTATGTAAGATTCTGCATCAATGAAGCTAAGTTTCTGGCAGAGGAAAAGGGAGAAGAAGAATTTGCGAATTGTGACGCAAGCAAATGCCGTCTGAAAGAGGCAGTAACAAATAAATTCGAAAATTCCTATGATAACAGAGTCTATACCTGGGAGGATGATGAAGAATCCGGAAGTTCTGTTCTTATCGGCGATCCGGATGGCAGAGCATCTCTAAACCAGAGCAGACATATGGTGGTTACCGGAGACTATGCAAGAAACACGAATTATGTGGTAACCGTAGAGATTGCTTACGATGACCATTGCTGGGACAATGGCGTTATCACCAAGGAAGCAACAGAAACAGAAGACGGCATCCGCACATATACCTGTGAAGGATGCAGACAGGAAAAGACAGAAATCATCTCAAAGACGAACGGGGACAACATTGAAATTGAAAAACCTGCATATAAAGGTGATATTATTGCGGACGGAATGATTCATCAAATCAGTGAATTCTATGATTTCAGCACCCTCCCGCAGGGAACAGTGATTGCAGTCGAGGTCGATGAACAAACCCAGTACATTAATGTTCCGGATGAGCTTGAGCGCCTTGAAGTCCGCCTTCCAATAGAACGAACGTTCAAATTAGTGTTGCCTCAGGGCTATACATTTAAAAATACCGACGGAAGCAATGTAATGGAATGTACCGTACGTATCTTAGATGCATCTGCCTCTGATGACCGCAAAACGGAAACGCCAGTCACCCCTTCCAATCCGAAAACCGGAGATGACAACATCATGCTGCTGTGGCTGATGATTCTTACAGGCAGCGTTGCTGCACTGACAGGAACCGTTCTTTATGGCAAAAAGAGAAACCAAAAATAAAATACACGTCCTCGTAAGAATCACTTTTGAAAAAAAGTGTAATCCAGAAAACAGAAGCGCCTCATAAGGATGTATTTTGACAAATCAAAACCCGCCGAAAAGGAATTCCTTTTTGGCGGGTTATTTCTTTCATCAATGTAAATCACTTAACCGAATTTTTTCTGATATTTATGAAACAGAAGGCAAAGGGACCCCCTCTAGATTCATTTTTCGGTGTTTTTTATAGGGTCCGTTGCAAAAGACTGCGTCAAGTACGCAAAAACTTTTTTCCATGGATGGAACATTTCCTTGGGGATTCCTTAAGGATACCGTCCATCTATATCCAATACCGGGTTTAATTCAGAATATAAGAAGCAATATATGCCGCTTCGTTATTTGCGGATATTTGTGAATTTTCCTGCATAAACTGGATATCCAGACCGTTTTCTTTTGCCGTAAGCGCAAAATGGCAAAGGGCGATTCCCATATCCACCATCTGCATATCCAATTTTCCGTCGTAACTGAAGCCCCTACTGCGTTTAAGATAAAAATGTGCCTTATTCTCTGCTATTACAACACGCCAAGGCTACTTATTCACCGCCGAAGGGGCAAGACGCAGCATCTCCAATGGCTCTGCAAATTTGCCCGCTTTTTCTTCTTGCAGCGGAACATCAAAAGAAGCATCAAAAAACAGTTCCCCGAAAGACATCCTCTTGTCTGCTTTAACAGCCTTTCTCATCATATTTTCACGTAGGGACATTTTCTTTGCCGGATATCCCAAAGGACTGACGCAAGGCATTATTTCATCTTCGTTAAGCTCCATCGCCTTCTCAAAGGCATCACGGTTCATCGTGCCACCGATCCATACCGTGCCAAGCCCCAAGGACTGTGCATGTAAAACGAATTCCTCAAAGGCATATCCGAAGGCAGCACTTGCGTTCGGCACATTTTTAATTTTTCCGCCA
>JAKSRL010000040.1 GCA_024403635.1 Lachnospiraceae bacterium
CAATGCTTTTTGGGACTATATGGAAAAACGTGTGCTGATTTAGATGATTTTTTGCGGCTTGACGAACGATCCAGTCACCAGCAGTGGCGAAGAAGAACCCGCCCTTTTTGTCGGCGTACACATAGCGGGTAACATCGTAATCGTCATCGCCGGGCGTGTAATAAATTTCACCCCAGTCGTTATTGTGGTCGGCGCAGTATTCATATACGATTTCGGTTTTCGTCTTTTTCGTGCGCCGCAGTTCTACGATGTGGATATATTCGTCAATGGCAAGATCAATGAGGATTTTGTCGTATGCCTTATGAACGATGCGGTAAGCAGTATCCGGTGAGGAAAGCGTGTGTTGCAAATCCCCTGCGGTCTTTTTTATTTTCAGTTTAAATTATTTTTTCAGCCTTTTACCGTAATAATGTCGACTGCTCCTGCCATACCCATGGATCCAATGATCTGAGGCTTGCCTGGAACCAGCTCCATCTTATAATAGCCATGAACATGACCACAGATAACGGCTTTGATGGCCTCGTTATTCATGCAAAGTTCCACGAAAGCTCTTCCACCCTCGTCCTCTGTCTGGCTGTCTAAATAGAAATAGTCGTTCTTTCCGGACATTTTCTCTTTGCATTCTTCCTTACAATTTGGTGTAGACATCGGCACATGACAAAGAATAAGGATTGGCTTTTTCTCGTCGCAAAGAGCACGGAGAGCATCTACATCTTCCTTGGCAACGGTCATTCGGCTATCATCGATAGCTACAATACGGAAGTCCTCAAACTCCATAACCCGAACACCCTGTCCCCAGAACTTACCGAAGGTCTGGTCCTCATGGTTTCCAGGAACCATCATATATTTTCCGCCAAACTCTTCCAGCTTTTTCGTCAGGAACCGTTCTCCTGTTGCATTGGACACTTCCAGATTATCACCTGCCAGTAATAAAACTTCTGGATTCAGCTCTTTTGCCAAAGCCATCTGTTTCTCAAAAGCGGCCTTGGTAGGAATGTCCTGCGGTTCACCATAAGGCTCTCCGTTTGCATTAGCAAAACGAGCTTTAAAGGTTTTCCATACATCGTCCTGCTTTTCTGCTGCCGCCCGTTCTTCCTCGGTAGACTCTTCATCCCACAAGTTTACATGGGTATCGGTAACATGGAGAATGATATGCTCTCCCTGTACGCCTGGAATGGTGATGGTGTTGTATGTATACCAGAAAAATGGATCTTCTTTTATCATATGCGTTTCCTTCCAAAATTATTTTTTATGGGCAGACATCCGCGGTCTGCCCATGATTGTCATTCTTTCTTCTCAAATTCTTCCGCTACTTTTTTCAAATTATCGATAATCGGAAGCTTTTGTGGACAATGCTCTTCACATTGACCGCAAGCAATGCACTCGGAAGCTTTTCCATGAGTCTGGATGGCTCTGTCATAAGCTGGCGTAATCTTCCATCCATCCCCTGGCGCACGTTTCACTTCATTGTACATCCGGAAATAATTTGGAATACAGATGTTCTGCGGACAACCTTTGAGACAATAACCACAGCCACTGCATTTAATTTCTGTTTCACTATTAATTTCTTCTGCGACGCGGAGCATTGCCTCTCGTTCTGCTTCTGTCAGTTCCTTACGGGAACGAACATTCTCTTCAATCTGCTTCAGGGAACTCATTCCAGACAGAACAATTTCCACTCCCGGCAAACTTTCAACAAAGCGAAGGGCCATAGCAGAAGGCGTACTTTCCGGATCAATCTGCGTTAACATCTGAGTTGCTTTTTCCGGAAGAGTGGATAAGGTTCCTCCCTTAATTGGCTCCATAACCATAACCGACACCCCGTGACGAACTGCCGTGTCATAGCAACGATGAGCCTGGATTGCTTCGCTTTCCCAGTCTGCATAATTCAGCTGCATCAGTACGCAATCCACTTCTGGATGAGCGGTCAAAATTTCATCCAGAAGGTCCGCCGTATCGTGATAGGAAAATCCAATCCGTTTCGCCTTTCCTTCGGCTTTCAATTTCTTCAAAAAGTCAAACTGTCCCAGTTTTTCTGCAATGCGATAATTTTTATCATTCAGCCAATGAAGCATGTATACGTCAAAGTATTCCACCTTGCAACGTTCCAATTCTTCTTCAAAATACCGTTGACTGTCTTCCGGTTTCTCACACTGATAACCAGGCAGCTTTGTGCAAAGCTGAAATCTTTCTCGCGGATGGCGCTTGGAGAGAGCCTCTCCTAAAGCCCATTCACTATTTCCATAGGTGTACGCTGTGTCAAAAAAAGTTCGTCCACTGGCAAGATAGGTGTCCACCATTGCATTCAGACTTTCGAAATCAATCTGCTCCTCGTCTTTCTTTGGAAAATGAAGAGCTCCAAAACCCAGTTTATTCATGTCCGTCTCCAATTAATTTTTCTGTCGCTATCTTAGGATTCTTTCGGTGTTGGAAAATTTTCCTACGTTTCACATGCTTATTTGAACAGAACTTTCAGAGAGTTCCACATGTAGTATGGTACCAAATAATCGGTATGATAGAAGTCAGAAACTGCGTAGAAAATATTGTTTTTCTCTGGGTCGTTGCCGTAAGAGAAGCAGTCCTGCTTGGTGATGTATTTCATCTGCTCGTTCATCTGAGCAATGTCTTCTTTTCCACCATTGGAAGCGAAAATGAAGAATGGAAGCTCTGGATTTGCTTTAATTCCAGCGGTTACGTATTCAATTACTTCTTCCTCTGTAAATGGCTCTCTCATTTTATGGCCGGCTGTCGTCATGCAGCTCATTGGAGCGAAATAGCGGAAATATTCAAAATCATAATGAAGCATACGCCATGTCTGAACAGCGCCTCTAGAGTATCCGCAGAATCCTCTGTGGTCTCTGCTCGCCTTAATGCCTTCTGGAGTAGCGTCTTCCAAGTAGGTATTAAATTTTGCTTCTACTGCAGGGATGATATCAGTAACAACTTCCTTGTAATAATAAGGAGGAAGTCCTTCCCATCCGCCATCGCCAGCCGGAATCTGTCCGTTAGCGATTCTCTGCTCGGAATTTCCTAATGGATCAAAATAGTAGGTAATGAATACGATGATGCACGGATCCAATTCGCCAGATTCAAACAGCATATCGAACATGTACTTATTTCCGCCGATGGCAAACATTGCTGGCTCGCAGGTGTTGCCGTGCTGGAAATACAGAACATTGTATTTTTTGGATTTATCATCTTTGTCATAGCCGTATGGCAGATAAGCATAGCAAGTTTTATTATAGGTCTTTCCATCTTCATAAACCGCTGTGGTGTAGTCGATTCTCTCGACGGTTCCCTTCTTTGATGGAACTCCGGTTCTCAGATATGGATTTTCCTCAAAGACAGTTTCAAAATCGATAACTTCGCCTGGTTTTGTAATGACTTTTCTAAAATCACTCATGATAAATACCTCCCTGTTTTTATGATTATTTGATAAAAGAATAACTCCTAACCAATTATTCACAATAAATAGTTTCGCCGGTCTTTGCGTCTCTGCGATAGTGACGGAAGAAATCCCACGCGATATCACCATATCCTGGCCACAAAGAGTGAACCAGATACTCGGTAACGTTCAGTCCCATCATCGGGTAGCCTTTTGTTCCGTTCATCTTCCATTCAAAATTACGCCATTCGCCATTTATGGTAGTAATCTTCATAGAATCGGTCGGCTGACCTACAAATGGATATTTTACAAAATCAAACTGCTCCGGTACCGTCATTCCATTGTAACCCTGATAGGTTCGGAAGAGAAGCTGGGCTCCATCATTCAGATGATTTTCCTTCGTATCCCATGCAGCAAAGTCGTAGGTTGAAGAGCAAAGCAGCATCGGCATCGTAAGATTCTGACGGTTCTCTTCCATGTCTTTGGATACCCAAAACAGAGGCATCGCCATAGGTACTGCCGCTGCAAACAACTCTGGATGGGTTGCAAGGCAAGCATAAGAAGCAGCGCCGCCCATAGAATATCCGGTAACATAAACTCTCTCTGGATCCAATGCCGGATACTTCTTCAACATATACAGTACCAGACGGGAGAGCATCTCGCCTACCAGATCACCTCCTACAAAAGTCAAACCACTGTGCATTCCGGCAACAATCGCAAACTGCTGCTGTCCTGCAGTCAGAAGAATACCTGTCTCATCCAGAAACATGAGAAGATCATCTCCGCCTCCATGGTTGGCCAGAAGCAATGGTACGCTGTGTTCTGGTGCGGTATTGTTCAAAACGCTTTGAGGCAATACTTCATACCACGCATCCAAATAATCATTCTCATCAACAATAAAAGTTTTATATTTTTCATTTGCCAAATCTGCCGTAAGCTTTACGTCGGCAAAAGTTTCAGAATCATGAACAAAGAGAAGCTGCAAATCACCGATAACGGTGTGGTCGTTGATAACCGGATTACGTGAAGACAATGCGAATCTTGAAATCTTCGGAGCACGCACATAGCCCTGATAAGGATTCGTAACAACCGGCTCCGGATATGGCGTTGGCAGATTCGCAGTCCGTTGAAGGAACATAAACATCTCTTGATAAGCACGAACCATCCATGCACCAGCGTCACTCTCTGCGTCATAGGCAACGCGCACCTGACGAAGAGGCTGCTGCTGATTATAGAAATGCTCTACTCCCTCACTGGAAGCGTAAGCATTACAACCATTGGCCTGACGGAACTGGCGGACTGCAGTGCTGCAAGGGTTCACCAAATAAGCAGGTACGTAACCGTTAACCAGAACTTCCTCAGACATTTCTCCTCCAAAAGTGAAGTATCCAGCTACCCGGCCAATTAATTCATCCCGAGATCCGGCAACAAAGTTATTCATAAAGGTTGCTCCCTGACCAAACCCGAAGAAATACGTCTTTCCATAGCCGCCACAATATTCACTTTCTGCAGGACGAGCCGGCTCACCATCTACTTCAATGCGGCTTTTCTGATTGAAAAAAGCATCTGCCATGATATAGCAGGATTGCAAATCATGTTCTCCATAACCGGTATCTTCCTTCGGCATAACAAGAAGGATGCTGCCGACCTGTTCATTTATCAGTTCTACAAGTCCCAGCTGCTTCAGCATATCCAAAGCCCGTTCCTTATCCGCATAGCGCTTATCGGAAAAGACAACAAAGACCGTGTTATTACGAGCCGCGGTCTCACCACCGTAAAGATTCGGTGAACGATAGACATAGAGAATGTCCTGCGGAAAATCCTGAAAAGCTGGATTCGCAATCTGCCGGATACGATTGTTGCCAGACAATCCTGCAACAGCTTCCGGGGCATGAGAACATACCTCGTTAAGTGTTTCAAAGGTAGCCGGGTTTCCCTGTCGGTTTTGATAATTCAGCATATTTATTCCTCCTTGTGTTAGAATTTATCTCTTATTTCTGGGTTTCAACTTCCATAAGACCGTCGTTATCGAAAATAAGTTTCCATCAAACTATTTTGATATTTCATCGCCCTGAAAACTTCTGAGAAGATTCTCCACCTGTACAATAATCGCGGAACCGTCCGTTCCTAAATTATCTGTCGTCACCACATGAAGAACTCCTTCTTTCTTATATTTACAAATATACATTCCTCCGCAAAGACCGATGCCGCTTTTACCTTCATACTCTTCTAACCGAAGTTTTTCCACTAGCTGAAGCAATGCATCATACGCACCATTTTTTGCTTGGAAGGAATGATGAATTTCTTTTTTCATATATTCGTATTTTGAATATGTATGTATCTGGAAACTGTTGTCCGCTTCATTTTCATACAGGACAATCTCATCATATCCGTCGCCACCTATGGTAGCCATCGTCTTTTTGCAGAACTCTCCTAAAAGAGTAAGACCAGAATCATCCACCGCTTGGGACTCCTCCGAAATCCCTCCCGGGGACGGCTCATTAGCGCCAACAAGAACTACCCCTGGGACGAAATATTTATTATCCAATGGTGAATAAAAACCCATCTTTTGTTCTGAATCCGTTACCGGCTTTTGCACTTCAACGTCTTTGGATTCTTCGGAAAACAGAGTTCCACATTCCTGACAAAATTTCCCGCGAAGCACCGTAGCTCCGCAGCTCGGACATATTATATATTTTTTGCTATCCATATCCTTCCCACCTAGTTTCAATCCGCACTCAGAATAACCATTCTCCGGATCTTTCTTTTTTCATTCAATTTCATTTTTAAATGCCCGCTCTTCCGGACATTTCAAATTCTTATTTATCTCAAACATAGGATTTCCTATGAACGACTCCTTGTGCAATCAGCTTTTCTGTACAAACTCAAAGGTTAGAATCTAAAGGAATTTTCACTTGAGTTTATCTGCTAAGCCTTTTATTTCATTATAGGTATCCATAGTTTCCTTGTAAATTGTTGATGTCCTGGAGATACCTGTTGTCGAAAACATATTTATTATATCTGATTTTTCCTCTTTGCTGTTGTAGATAAAAATCAAATCACATTTTTTTACATATTTCTCGTCCCCATCTTCAACGAGCGATACATCTTCCAGATTCTCAGCATTTCTTGGCAGACCTATATGTTCATTTCGAATGATAGAGAAACATCCTTTTTCTTTGTTAACAGCAAAATATCCCGTAACAATACTGCCGCCCTCTGCAGGCGAATATAATTCTTTCATAGCTTTCTGAAAGGCCAAATAGTCCGGATAGCCGCCCATACGGTCATCTAGGAGTTTTCTATAATTTCTCAGTACATCATTTGACTGCCTTACCACAAACTGAATGTCCTGTGACTTAAAAAACTTGTAGGCATTCTCAATAGAATCCTTTTTATATTTCTGGTCGTAAATGTAATGATAGCTGAAATTACAGCCGTTGCAGAGAATAACTGAGCCGGGATCCGCAACACCTATCAATAACGGGCTGTCTGCTTCAAGAACAAACATTTCTTTTGCTTTATGCTTTTCACCGCATATTGTGCATGTTTTCTTTGCCGCGAAAATCATATGGTTCTCCTTATTATTTCCAGTTTTTGTATTCCACAATGACCCAGTCATATTGAATTAGGTCAATTTGACGTCCACAGATAGGACATATCTTTCCGTCTAAAAGCGTAACACTGTTGCCACAGCCCCTGCATTTCATAAGCTTTGGTGCACTGACCTCCCGTGTCTTCCTTCTTTCCACTTTCATAAGCTTCAATGCTACGACTTCCGTCCTTTTTTCAATCTTTCCGTCCTTTAATTCATAAAGATTCATATGGCAGGAGACTTGCGCATATTGAAAGGTACCTCTCACCTCATAATTATTAAGATGGATATCAACCATTTCCATATAAATAACATCTCTGTATTCATCAAGAACAGATTTTAGGTCTACGTCCGAAAACTCATTAATCTGAGAAGAATCCTCTGCCAGATGGATTGCGGTCAGTTTATTATTAAGATTTACATACAGCTCCTGAAGAGAAAAATAGGTATCTTTTTCTCTTATCTCATCGCCATATTTTGTATCAAGTTGTTTGATGGTCTCATATTTATTGACTCCTCCTTTTTCCGCCACTGAGGGTCCGTATTTGTACCATTTTACCCAGTAATTATCTTTGAAAGTAAAATGACCAATGCGACCTTCCAAATCCTCAATCGTATACTTTGTTCCGCAGTAATCACATCCGTCTATAAGGTTCTCTCTTGTAGACTCAGCTCCACAATTTACGCACAGCATTTTATTGTTCCCGACCGTTTTTGCTGAAAAAAACAGATAATGCGCAACTTCGTCAAATTCAAAAAAACCGATCTCTTTGCCATTTTGATAAAAAGTATTTGTCGCAGTGATTTCTTCAAATACATTATTGATATCGTATTTACCATCATTGAATTTATCTTCTCTTATCCCGCTCGTATTCGTCACATCATATTTGCGCCGATCACATTTTATATTCATTGTTATGCCCAGTCGGTCCATTTTTTTCTTCTGTAGATACAATATATGCCAAAGAGACTGGGTCACATATTTTTGCAATTCACCGTTTTCCTGGATTCCCTGCGAGCCAAAAAAGTTATTAAAATGATTTCTGAAGGAAGACAGTTCACAAGAAATCGCATCTCCATCCGGAATAATTGCATATTTTTTATTTTTTTTATCAACGGAATGTCGAAACATATT
Organism: Lachnospiraceae bacterium; assembly: GCA_024403635.1. GTDB lineage: Bacteria > Bacillota > Clostridia > Lachnospirales > Lachnospiraceae > RGIG5612. Next base: position 8,116 of record JAKSRL010000040.1, read on the forward strand.
ATCTAATAATCCCATATCATTTCTCTTTTTATTTCATCTGCTTTTCTTATTTTTTCGATAGTATCTTGTATCGGCCCTATCGTAGAAAAATACCCCGGAAGGTGTCTTACTTTCCGGGTTATCGTAATACTAGATTGATTCATGTAATCTGCCAATAACCGGCAGTCCGCTGCTATATATTGCTTAAATGTCATCTTTCTATTGTCTGTCATTTCCTACGCTGCCTTTATTATTGAATCAATTCTTTCATTTTATCCTAAATTTTTTATGACGAAATTATTATCCAATCACATTACCGGTTGCCTCATCATAAACCGTATATCCCGGTGTGTCGCTTTCCTGATAGGTTTTGGTATACTTTCCGTCTCTGTTGACCCAGTAATACTTTTCTCCTCTCTGAATGTAAGCGTAGGTTACCATGATGCCCTGACTGTCCAAATAGTAATCGCCGACCCATGCTGCCGTAACAGCTGCACCAGATGGGTCATAATAGGACCAGACTCCTCCATCTATTTGCCAGCCTGTCTGCATTGCTCCCGATGGATTGAAGAAATAGATTTTTCCATTGATAACCTTTCTTCCGGTTACCATCGGATGATTCATTCCACTTTCAAAATAGTACCATATACCATTTATCTTCTGCCAGTCTTTTGCTCCATCACCGGATGAGAAAAAATAGTACCACTTGCCGTCTATGAACTGCCAGCCTGTCTGCATTGCTCCCGATGGGGCTAAATAATAGGTTTGTCCGTCAACCGACAACCAACCAGCTGCCATTTTACCTGTAGAAGGATCCATATAGTACCATTTCGTTTCTGGTTTCACCCATCCGTAGCACATTGCTCCGTGTTCGTCAAAATAGAACCAATCTCCGTCTTTTGCATACCATCCGGTCACCATATATCCTTTTTCATTAAATGCATAATTAACATCATTGATTTTATAAATTCCATCGGCATAATATGTACCATCTTTAAATCCATACCACCAGCCTGTGGAATTTAATTTCCATTCTCCCGCTTCCTTAAACCATGCTGTATAAGAAGCGCTACTGTCGGATTTAAGAAGGAAGCTATATTCTTCATCTGCTCCGGAGATTATGCAGCCCCATTGATCTGTCCAATAAATAAATTCGTATCCTTCAAAAGGAATCGCCTGAATCGTTACGGTATCACCTTCCTGGTAGGTTCCACCACCTGTTACGCTTCCTCGTTCTTCATAGGCTGAAAAGGCGATAATCTCATGTGTCGGAGCATACAGATAATCGTCCTTAATCCATATTTTGGAGATTCTTTCGCCACCAATTTTTCTTGCATAAAGAGAAATACTATATTTTCCCTTGCCCTTTTCAAATTCTTTCAGCAAGTCTGCAAGATCAAGACTGGTTTCACTGGTATATATATTTATTGTATCTGCATCCCGGATTTCTACCGCATAATCCAGTACCCCAGCAAAGGCATCCCAACTCAAGATATCGTCATTAATTTTGACATTCGTGAGCGAAGGCATTCCATAGGTAATGGTCGTCATTTCACTTTGAGCGGCTTCGCTATTCGGATAGCCCGGAGCCTTGGCGTACACTTTTACACCATATTGACGCGTACCCTCTCGAAGATAGGATGAAATATTCGCTTTTGTTTCTGTTACCTCAAATATGGAAGGGATACTATAATAAGAATCTTCAAACAACTGGACTTGATAGCTTTCCGCATTTGCTACAGGATTCCAGGATATCTCTCGGTCATTCCAGACAAGTCCGGAAGGGGTATCCAATTGTTCTTTTTCACCAGTATAAGTATATGTATACTTTACAGATGACGATATCTGCCGAGCGGAAATGTCCCTTGCATATATGGAGACCTCATATGTACCGGATGAATAGCCATAGGATTCGAACATTTTCGCAAGGTTACAAGACGTATCTGTAGTGCTCCAGTTCCCGTTGCCTCCTGAGATGGAATAATCCTCCGCACCAGAAAAAGCATCCCAGCTTAATATGTCCCCGGAAAGAACAACATTTCTAAGTTCAGGAAAACTCTTAGAGATGGTTGTTAATTCACTGTATCCGTATCCGCTGGAAGGGTATCCCGGAGCAGTTGCTTGTACAAATACTCCATATTCTTCCGTTCCTTCCACAAGATAATTGGTAATATCTGCATTTGTTCCGGAAGAAGGTATCATAATAGGAACGCTGTAAAAAGAATCTTTGCATAAAAAGACATCATAGCCTGTTGCATTGGCTACAGGATTCCATGATATGATATTTCCATTCCAGGTAAATCCGGTAGGAGTCTCAAGCTGTGGATTTTTGGAAGTATAGGTGTATATGAAAGAATCCTCTCCTGATATCTGTTGATAAGAAGCATCCTGTGCATGGATTGTGACAGCATAATTATTGGATGTATAACCACGTGACTCAAACAACTCTGCAAGACTGCAGGACGTATCCCAGACAGTCCAGTTTCCGGTTCCTCCTGAAATGGAATAATGATCCGCACCCTCAAATGCGTCCCAGCTCAAGATATCTCCCGTCAGCCGGACTCCTGACAGTTCAGGAAGCTCATCCTCTGCAGCAAAAGTCATGGTTGACAGCACGGACAACATCATAATCAGGCATAAGAACAGTCCCATAACCTTTTGTTTCATTTTTTTCATTGTTTTCCTCCTTTATTTGTTTTTTCGTGTTTTCATTCTACTTCTGGAACATCCATAATGGCTTCTTCTTTATCTTGTGGACAAGTAGGCACCCTTCCTTCGCCAGAGCCTACATTGTAGTTCTTTCGCTTCTCAACGTCTAAATCAATCTCTATATGTCCGTCGACTTTTTCCCTACTTAATAATACTACCGTCTCCACATGCACGGTATTTGGGAACATGTCTACCGACTGAACTTTTTCTAGGGTGTAAGTGTACTTCGCTTCTTCATCGCTCGTTAAAATCTTCAGGTCTCGGGCCAAGGTCGCGCTGTCACAACTGACATAAACGATTTTCTCCGGGCCAACTTCCATAATCTTATCCAATAAGATTTTATCGCAACCTTTTCGCGGCGGATCTAAAACAACCACATCGGCACTGCGGGTTTCTCCCTGTTCATCCGGAAGATTTGCCAACTGTGGGAATACTTCCTCCGACTTTCCACAGAAAAATTCTGTATTTTCAATGCCGTTACGTCGTGCGTTGTTTTTCGCATCTTCAATAGCTTCCGGAACGATTTCTACACCATAAACTTTCTTGGCTTTTCCTGCTAAGAACAGAGAAATGGTTCCGATGCCACAGTAAAGGTCCCAAACGTTTTCTTCTCCTTTCAGGTCTGCAAACTCCAAAGCTTTTCCGTAAAGCTTGGAAGTCTGGGCAGAATTTACTTGGAAGAAGGACAACGGTGAAATTTGGAAGTGAAGCGCTCCTCCTTCACAAACCAATTCGTCCGTAATATATTCTTTTCCATAAAGACAGATATTTTTCCGTCCTAAAATTGCATTGGTATTTTCTTTATTTATATTCAAACAGATGGAAGCGATTTTCGGTTCCGCTTCCAACAGACGTTCCACCAACTTTTTCTCTAAATCCCGGTCTTTCACATCACAACGGCAGCCCTTTTCTAAAGTATCACCGTTAATTACTAAGCAGACCATGACTTGCCCGGTGGAAAATCCATTTCGGATCATGACATGACGCAGCAAGCCCTTACCGGTGGTTTCATCATAGGTAGATAATCGATGTTCCTCTACAAAGGAGCGAACGGCTGCCAAAATTTTATTATCTTCTGGCCGGGAAGCCAGACATTTTTCCGTTTCAATAATGTAATGAGTTCTACCTGCATAAAAACCAGTTACAATGCGCCCCTCTTTATTTTTTCCAATCGGGAATTGCATCTTGTTGCGGTACTGAGTCGGAACACAATCACCTTCTACCATATCCGCACCGATAATTGGATAAAAGCTTGGACCATTTTCAAAGTTTATCCCGCCTAAACGCTCTAAATTCCCACGAACTTTATTCTCTTTAAATTCTAGCTGAGAAGCATAGCTCATCTGCATAATCTGACAGCCACCACAACGGGAAGCCATCGGACAAACAGGGGCGATTCGTTTTTCCGACGGCTCTAAAATTTTCAGCATTTTCGCATAGGCGTAACCCTTTTTCACTTTTGTTACGACCGCCTGTACGGTATCGCCAATTATGGCGTCCTTAACAAAAAAGGTACAGCCTTCAAACTTTCCAATCCCTTCTCCGTTGACACCAATGTCCGTAATCTGTAATTCGATAATGTCATTTTTATTCATAAAATCTGTCGTATGCTTTTCAATCTATCGCCGAACAGTCAATTCTTACTGGTTCTGCTGAAGTTTCTTCTCAATCAGCGCTACTACATCGCCTGCGGTTTTCGTTTCTTTCATATCGATTTCGTTAAAATCAATTCCAAACTCATCTTCCAAAGCAACAGACATGTATAAAAGAGCCACGCTGCTCATACCTACATCGTCCATCAGATTGGATTCTAACGTAATAGCGTCCACATCAATCTCTTCATCGATGCCATGTAATAATTCTTTTAATTTTGCTTCAATGTCCATTGTCTGCATTCCTCATATTTCTCATAGAGCTTTTCCGTCACCATTTCCAGGTCCTGGACGCTCGGCATTTTCTTGTCACAATAATCGCTGATGTAGAACGGTTCCCCGATGACTACCACTTGTCGGGCAAAAAAGTTTTTCCGTTTTTCGATATAAACCGGAAGAATCGGTACCTTTGCCAAGCTGGCAATCAGAGCCACTCCGGATTTAAACCCCTCATCGTTTCCGCTGATAGCCCCTTGCGGGAAAATGGAAAGAGCGAAGCCTTCCTTCAGCACGCTGACACATTTTTTAATTGCGGATGTATCGGCGATATTCCGGTCGATTTTAATGCAACCGGCTCCTTCCATAAACTTGTTGCGGATTTTATTCTGCATAACCACTTCCGCAACTACGTAAAACATTCTTCGGGTCCAAAAGGTCGTTTCCAAAACCAAAGGATCCTTAAATCCTGTATGGTTGGCTGCAATCAGCACGCCGCTTTTTATTTTTTCCTTGCTGCCAACATATATTTTTTTAATACGAAAAACCGGAATCAGCGCCAACAATAAGAACCTGGAAAGGTCCATGAAAAATTTATCGATTTGAAAAATCTTGTGTTTGGTCTGTTTCATCTACTTTTCGAAATCGTCTCGCGACGTTTTTTTCTTTCTTTATTTCTTTATTGCATCGTAGACATCTCTCCTGGAAATGCCTCGGTCTTTTGCCACTAATTTCATGGCTTCTTTTTCATCGTAGCCCTGGGCTGCATAATATTCCACATGTTCTTTCAGGCTCATTTCCTGCCAGGACTGTTCTTTTTCTGCCTGCACCTGTTTTGGGTCTTTGCCTTCGATGACCACCACCATTTCTCCCTTCGGCTCGTTTTCTTCAAACCAGGAAACGGCCTCCGTCAAAGTCAGAGCCATAACACTTTCATGGATTTTCGTCAGTTCCCGGCAGATACGGATTCTTCGTTCGCCTAAGATTTCCAGAAGCTCCTTTACGGTTCTTAAGATTCGGTGAGGGGCCTCGTAAATTACGATGGTCCGGGTTTCGTCTTTGATTCGCTCTAAGGCTTCTTTATGTTCTTTTTTATCCGACGGAAGAAAGCCTTCAAACACAAAGCGACGGGAAGAAAGCCCACACATGGAAAGGGCTACGGTTACGGCGGAGGCTCCCGGAAGAGACGTTACTTCAATACCTGCTTCGTAGCATTTCTTTACCAGTTCTTCGCCTGGATCAGAAATTCCCGGCGTACCGGCGTCCGTAACTAAGGCGATGTTCTCACCTGCTAACAGCTTTACAACCAGCTCGTCTGCTTTTTCGAACTTGTTGTATTCATGATAGCTGGTCAGCTTTGCCTTAATATCAAAATGATTTAATAATTTTAAGGTGTGTCGCGTATCCTCTGCTGCCACCAGATCCACACGTTTCAAGGTCTCAATGACCCGGAACGTGATGTCCTCTAAGTTGCCGATTGGAGTTGCGCATAAATAAAGTTTTCCGCTCATGTCGTTCTTTTCGTTTTCGGTTAAAAATTGTAAATATCTAAAATTTCGTCTGTATATATTCCCTGACTCTTATAAATAATTAGAGGAGGCTCTACTTTTAGGAAGGTGTTTCCGCCTTTGGCCGCTTCAATTAAGACCATGGTCGCCTGACTGTTCGGAAAAGAATGGACCATGCGAAGCCGTTTCGGCTCTAATTTGTTTTCTCGTAAGGTATCAATCAGTTCTGCCAATCGTTCCGGGCGATGCACCAGAAAGAAT
>JAKSRL010000041.1 GCA_024403635.1 Lachnospiraceae bacterium
CTTCCAGAGCTTTCTCGGTCAGAATTTCCTTTGCAGAAAGAATCAGTTTCTTTTTCACAGAATCAATTTCGCTGACGATAACTTCCATTTTCTTGCCTTGATAAACGCTGGTGTCTTCCACATATTTCAGTGCCAATTTGGAAGCCGGAATGAAGCCTCGAATGCCTTCCACATACATAATCGCCCCCGCCTTGGTCGTATCCGCGATGCTTCCTTTAATTCTCACACCGTTTTCTTTCATTCTCTCCAGTTTTTCCCAGGAAAATTCTGCATCCGCTTCTTTCTTGGAAAGGAGAATGTTGCCTGCGCCATCATCATGACTAGTTACGACCGCTTTAAATTTGTCGCCAATTTGAACATCACTGAACACGCTGAACTGTGGATCTTCGCTCATTTCTGCTACCGGAATTTTTCCCGGCGCATAATAATCCAAATCTACGTTGACCGCCTCTTCATCAAAAGCTACCACCGTGCATTCCATAACATCGCCCGGATAAATTCTTCGTAACGAAGCTTCCAGCTCCTCTGCATAATCGTCCATGGACTCCACAACATCTTCTATATCATTTCTAATTTCTTCCATTTTTTTCATCCTTTCCAGTTTATCACCACAACAATACCACAAAAGCCTCTCTGGCAACAGTATTTTATTGAATCCGCTTCCAATATGAATTAAAATATAGGAAAGTTTTTATAGGAGACCGTATGACCTACAATTTAAATAAAATTACTACTCATACCCCTCGCCTGATTGGAGAAAACCAGATGTTTCGCGCAGCAGTTACTATCTGCCTGATTCATACGGAACATGGATATGATGTGCTCCTGCAGACCCGTTCGGGTAAGATTGCGGAACAGCCAGGAGATGTATGCCTTCCCGGCGGTTCCATAGAAAAAGGGGAGACTCCAAAAGAAGCTGCCCTTCGGGAAGCCTGCGAAGAGTTACTCATCCAACCAGAGCAATTGTCCTTCATCGGCGCTTCGGACTATCACCATTTTCAGCGAATGATTATTTACCCTTACGTTGCTATTTTGAAGGATTACCAGGGCGACTATAACAAGGATGAAGTACATGAGGTGTTCCGCGTTCCGTTAAGTTTCTTCATCGAAAATGAACCAGCCCGCTTCATTATCGATTCCCAAGCCCATCCACGTGAGGATTTCCCGTTCGAATTAGTCAGCGGTGGCAGCGATTATAAATGGCCAACCCAATATATCGAGGAACTGTTTTATAAATATGAAGGCCATGTCATCTGGGGCCTCACTGCCAGAATCCTCCATGCGTTTTGTGAAATTATCCAGGAAGAGAGTACCCTTCTTCCATAACATGCATAAAGCAAACATCAGAGAATTTTCTCTAAGAAAGGAATAAAAATGAAATCGATCCATCTTACAGAAAAAGAAATTCCTATCGTAAAAGAAACCGATGTCATCGTTGTTGGTGGCGGTCTGGCCGGCGTTGCGGCCGCAACGGCTGCAGCAAGACAAGGAATGAAAGTAACGCTGATTGAAAAAAGTATCGTGTTAGGCGGTCTGGCTACTTTAGGCCATGTTTGCTGTTATCTTCCGATTGATGACGGAAATGGTCATAAAGTATATGGCGGATTAGCAGAGGAGCTGCTTCATGTCTGCATTAAATACAGCCCGAATAATCTTCCGGAAGTATGGAAAGAGAAACCGGAACATGCGCCAAGCGACAGCCCTCGATACATGAGCAACTTCATCATTCCTCATGCCATCTTAGCGCTTGACGAATTTACCGAAAAAGAAGGAATCGATGTTGTATTTGACACGGTGTTCAGTGAGCCGATTATGGAAGGTCATACCGTAAAAGGCATCGTGGTAGAAAATAAATCCGGCAGAACCGCTTATATGGCGAAAATGTTTATCGATGCTTCCGGTGATGCCGATTTGGTTTACCGTGCCGGCGCTGAAACCGAAACCCTAAAAACCATCGTTTCTCATTGGTTCCATGAATTTGATTTTGAAGTAGCCAAAAAGGGAATTGAAGAAGGAAACCTTCTTCGTGCGGTTCCACTGCGTTGGTTAGGACTGATTCCAAGCGGTGGTGCTGGCGATGAAAAAGAAGACCTTACCTGCGACGGTACAACCGTAGAAGGTGTTAACGAATATATCCGCCTTTCCAGAGGCATGGCTTTAGATTTCTTAAAGGATCATCTTCGCGATGATTATGCAATGCTCTCTCTTCCATTTTCTCCGCAGTTCCGTATGACTCGTCGTCTGGTCGGAAATGCCGAACTTTATACGGAAGGGGAAATTACAGAAGATACTTCCGTTGGCTGTGTAATTGCTTCCTTAGATCAGCCGGCAGTTGTTTATGAATATCCATACGAAGGACTGATTACCGACAAGCTGACCAACGTTCTGGCCGCCGGCCGTATGGTATCTGCTTCGGGCAGAGGTTGGGCAATCATGCGCTTCATCCCAGCATGCGTTCTTACCGGTGAGGCTTCTGGTACAGCTGCTGCATTAGCTATCAAGAGCGGCGTAGCCCTTCAGGATCTGGATGTAAAGGAACTGCAAAAAGTTCTGCAAAATAACGGGGTAAAACTTCACCGCACCAAAGAAATGGAAGGCAACCAGCCAAAAGTTTGGGATAAGCCAACGCCTCCTTCCTCAGAAGAAGGCCCAATAATTAATAAGTTCTGCGTACATGTAGACAGCGACAACTCTCGTGTTGCCGGTCGCCATTAAAGGCTCATAAAAGAAAGGAGGGAATAATTCCCTCCTTATACTGTTTTTGTAGTAACTTTACTAGATTGTTTGACTTGTTATTTGTTTTATACTCGAAAGGAGTTTTCCTTTGAAAAAGGCAATATCATTTCTATTCGCAATCCTTCTCCTTATTTCTTTATGTTCCTGCGGCAGTCCAATGCAGGAACCGCTTCCAGAGCCAACTTCCCTAACCGCCGAAAGTCAAGAAGAACCTGGCACCCTTTATCGTGCAACGGTTTCCGCTTTACAAGGTAATTATTGCATCTTAACCATGAAGGATGCTTTTCAGGTTACTCTGGATGATACCTTTGGAGAGAAGATTACATGGACTAGCTCCGATGAATCGGTTGCTACTGTGGAAGATGGTCTGATTCTCCCACAAGGCTCCGGCAAGGCAGACATCGTATTTACCGACGGAGAGCACAGCGGCGTAACGGTTATTCTTGTTGATGCAACTCCAAAGGATCCAAAACCAGCAGGTCAATTGCTGATAGAAAAAGATGGAATCCTTTACGAAACCAGCATCGCTGGGCCTCATTGGGCATTAATGAACGAGACTCCCCGTTATATGAAATCCGACTTTGTGGCCGTATATGAAGCAGACGGAACTTACTATGTGAAAGCAGAATTCTTACTGAACGTACTTTGCTGTGCCTTTGGAGATTGCATCCAATTCAAATCTCCAGAAGGTGGATTGCCTCAATTGTCTGGTAATGCAGATATCAAAAATGCCAACCCGGAGCCTATTTACAACTGGTTCAGCGATAATCGGGTGCTTGTAACTACTCCGATAATGATGGGCCTCCCGGACGGAAGCATCCACGGAGAAAATCTTTGTACACAGATTTTTGAAAATGACAACCAAACCAACATCGTATATTACAATACAATCCATATCGATGATGAATTCTATCAGAATCCAGAACATTTTTTAGCTGAATTCGGTGTAAAATTCTCCATTCGTTATGACCAGCAGCGAAAAGCACTGATTATCTGTTTGTAGAAAGGAGACGCAAATGAAGAAAAAAAGTTTTATTTTTATTACCGCTTTCCTTTTAACTTTTGGTCTTTTGGCCAAGCCTTTCCCTTCCATTGCAGAGCCGACCGATCGTCCTGATGTCGTTGTACCTTCTGACAATCCATCGGAATTTACGCCTGCGGAAGTAGAATTTACTCATACTCCGGAAGGAGAATATATCCAATACAGGGAAGGATTGGAAATTGATTTTCACGCAGAAGATTTAGAAGAATACGAAGGGACCAATGTTTATGCAGCATTCAATGCCGAACCATATCCATTTCCTGAGTCTCCAGACGAATCCGCAGAAGAAATCATCCGAGGCGAGAGCTGTGTAGAAAACGGAGAAGCCTCCTTTACTATGGATGTTAATCGTCCCGGCGAGTACACAATCACGGTCTATATCGTTGGCAAAGATGCTTATGAGGAAGACCTCGTTGTCGCTCAATACTGCAAAATTTTTAAAATTTATCTGGCGAAAATTATTTTCGATACCCAAGGCGGATCCGAAGTAGCTCCAAAATATGTCCTTTATCCAGACGACATCAGCGTATCTATGCCAAACGCACCTACCAGGGAGGGCTACAATTTTGAAGGATGGTATTCCGATCCTAAGTACGGAATCAAATACGGAGAAACCGAAAACTTTGCAGAAAACGCAACTGTTTACGGTCGTTGGAAAGCGAACGAGCCTGCACCTGCTCCGTCCCAAACAAGTAACGACGATAATACTTATGCAGAACCTTTATACACCGGCACATGGACCGCTCCGGTTACAAACGACAGCTGGTCTCAGAATCAAAGCGGAGTGTGGCATTATGAAGCAACGAACGCTTTTCGTGATGCCTGGGGATATATCATTAACCCATCTTTGCAGCCGAATTCAAACAAGAATGAGTGGTTCTATTTTGACAATACCGGAAAGATGCTGACCGGCTGGCATTATATTAATGGTAAATGGTACTATTTTAACCCTACCAACGATGGTACCTTTGGGGCTTGTCTCATCGGTCCCGGCACAACTCCAGATGGCTATGAAATTGATGCGAATGGTGCATGGATAGGAAGATAGTATAAAGAATTGACACTTTTAATGACTTTCATATGAGTGAAAAATCACGATTAATATAAAGAACGGATGAAAGAATTACTTCTTTCATCCGCTTTTTTAATTCAGCACTTTTATAAAAGATCTGCGCCGTTTATGATTTTGGGCATCGAACCGTTTCCACATGTTCTGAATTTGATGATTCGTTTCCAGATTCAGGTTGGTCTCAATCCATTTTGTATTATCGGATTCTTTTACCATTCGTATCAGTTCTGGCAAGAAACACAAAGCTACCCCTTTATTCACATACCGTTTATCTACAGCAATCAGCGCCAGATCGATGTATTCCGGATTCTTCTTTGCCTTTAATATTTTTATCAGACAAGGAAGGGTCAACTTTCCTCCGGACTTCTGTAACGCGTGGGCAATGGACGGGATGCACATCCCCATACATACGCCTTTGTTGTTTTCGTCCAAAATAATTGATATATATTTCGTGCCCAGCAAAAGTTTGAAATTGCTGATCATCAGTTTCTTCATATTGTCCGAAAAAGGAACCGTTCCATAGATGTCTTCATAGCCTTCGTCCAAAAGTCGGAAGAAATCCTCTCCATATTTCTTGATGAATTTTCCAATGTTCTTCTCTGTGGTGAAATGCAGGTTATATTTTTTCATAACCTGCTCTGTAGCTCGTTTCAGCTTTCCTCCATCGTCTGGTGGTAACCTCAGTTTGCTTTCCACCCAGTCGATTTCCTTCTGATAGCCACAGTTTTCAATCAGAGACTGGTAATAGTCATAATTATATTGTTCTTCATATGTTGCCAAATGTTCAAAGCCTTCAATCAGAAGGCCTTCTCTCTCCAGGTCGGAAAATCCCAAAGGACCGCAGATCGTATCCATTCCCTTAGACAAAGCCCATTGCTCCACTGCCTTGAAAAGTTCCGTTGCAACCTCCTGATCATTGATTGCATCAAAACGAGTAAAACGTACTCGCTGTTCTCCCGTTTTTTCATTGCTGGCTTTTTGCAGAATTCCGGAAATACGGCCTACCATTTTCCCGTCCCGATAAGCATTATAATAAACTGCCTCTGATGTGTCATAATACACATAATCCGCATTAAATATTTTTTTCTCATCCATATAGAGAGGTGGCACGAAATTTGGACAATCCCGGTACAGCTCTATCGGAAAGTTCAAGAAATCCTTTTGTTCTTTTTTTGATTTTGCTTCTCTAATTACAACCATAATTCTTTAATCTAACTTGCTTCCGCAGTATTCACAGAAATGTCCTTTGGTCGCAGCGCCACAAGACTTGCAGACTTTTACCGCATTCAATTCTGCCTGAGCTTTTTCCTGAGCCTCTCGGTATTTTAGTTCTTCTGCTTGGGCCCGAGCCTCTGCCGCTCTTCGCCTTGCTTCGCGGGTTCGCTCCTCGTCTTCTTGCTGCTTTCGCAGTCGATTCTGCTCGTTTTTCCGGTTAATGAAATAACGGGCAAGCAAAATACCGCCAACAATAATCAGGGCGAAACACACCGCATAAAAGCTGACTTCTTCACCACCGGCGTTTCCCAAGCCAACAACGCCGATTGCTACAAGGGCAATTCCCCATCCTAATTTGCTTCCGTTCTTTTTCATTTTTCCGACCTTTATGCATCAAATAAATCTCAAATAGTCAGTCTCGTAAAATCAGTTAGAGTTTATTATACCCTAGATGTGAAAAAAGTGCGACTATGTTCTTCATAATCGCACTTTAGTTTTTTCCACGAATAATATAAATATTTGTTTAAGGATAATTGTCCCTTTTAAGATCTAGTCTCGGATTGTAAATTATTATTTTACGGACTTCACACCGGCGTATCCGGTTTTCGTAACGATGCTCTGTCCTTCCTCCGACAGAAGAAAATCAATCATTTGCTGAACATACGGATTCGTCTCATCTTCTCGAGTAATCAGGCATACATCGGTGATCAATGGATATGTTCCATTTTCGATATTTTCCAAGGACGGATAAACGCCGTCAATGGACAGCATTTTTACGCCCTTCTCCTGCACCAGTTCCTCTAGGAAGTAGCGGAAGGAATAGCCTATAGCACCCTCTTCGTTGGCGTATTGGGCTACCTGTCGGATGACGCCATCCATAGCATTCACCAGTTCATAGGTTTCCGGTTCTTTTAAGGACACATCGTCCATGAAATATTCCATCATGGTCTGGGAGCCGGAATTCTTCGGTCGCTGGAAGGCCCGAATGTTCTGGTTCTTGCCTCCTAGTTCTTTCCAGTTGGTAATGTCGCCGTGGTAGATGGCCTTCACTTGCTCTGTAGTCAGATTCTCCACCGGATTGTCCGCCTCTACAAAAAATACGAATGCTTCCTTGCCGATTGGCGTAATTTTTAATGCAACGCCGTCTTCTTTGGCATCTTCTAATTGGGATGGAGAAGGCTTGGCGCCAAAGAACATATCGATTCCATCGTCGGATAGTTCTGAGTCCATTCCGCCCCAAAGTAAACGGGAAAAGCCTCGGGATGTGTTGGTAAAGGAAACGATTTTCCCGTTGCAGTTCGGATTATTGGTCTCTTTCAACCATTGCTCCTCTATTTTGTCAATGTCCTTGTACACGGCTTTTGCGAAGGCTGCGTACAAAGGATAGCAAGCCTCGGCGCCGTCTAACACCGGCATATCTTCTTCTTTTTCAATTACGAGAGAGGCTGGGGAATCCAACGTAACCAGTTTGGAGTTTTCGCTATATACCATATAATCTGTAAAATCCGTGCTGGAATAACCATGCATGTAATCAAACCCATGGCCTGCATATTTCGCTGCGGGCCGGTTTAAGTATAAAAAGGTGCATCCTACCAGGCAAGCCGCTGTCAGGCAGATATACAACCAGAGTTTTTTTATTTTTCCTTTTCCCAGAAGGGAAGTGAGCACGAAAGCCGTCAAATAGGTCAGAAACGCAACGAGATAGACAATCCACAGCTGTCCCATAAGCATTGGTACCAGCATAATCGGGCCGAAGGGAAGAAGAAACCAGAAGAAGTTCGACATGAGGGATCCTTCCAAACTACCAGAAGCGATTATCATAAAAATGGTAAAGCAGCCAGTCAAAATCAGAACGATGAGGCCGTTCGTCTTCGCTGCAAATTTCAGGTCCATTTTTTTCCGGAATAAAATATAGCCAAGGGCTGCCAGCCCCGGCACAAGAAAAATATTAACGATAGTCAATCCGCAAAAATCCAAAAGAAATCCCGGCATGCTTGCCGCCAAAGGGATTCCTGCGTAAAAAAGTAAAATCTTTAAGAATTTTTTCATATATGTTTAAGGGTTATTGTCCCACTTTCTCCAGCTTATAGCTGCGGTCAAAAATGGTGATTTCAGATGCACCGGTAAGGTCATAAATGGCTTCTCCAATAATACCATTCCGTGGCGTTGCGTAAACGTGGCAAAGAGACTCTCCCAGAATCTCGCTTTGTTCATACGCAGAAGCACTTAATTCATAAGTTGCCAATACTTTCTTGTCTTCCGAAAGCACGTTGATGCGAGGGAACTCCATAGACACATCCCCCACCAGATATAAATCAACCGCTACCCCAAGCGGAGAAACGCTCATCCAGCCATGAGAAGAAAAATCCGGGAAAACTGTATTATAAGACTCCCCTTTTATATCCAATCTCCAACTTGTGACACCTATTACTTTATTATCTTTTTTGTGCACAAGAGAATATTCTTCGCCGTCATCGAATTGCCGGTTGGTCGTACATAAAATAACAGCCCGGTTATCTTCCAGCCCTTCTATGGACCATCCGCCTGCCCCGCTTAAGTGTTTATTCGCAGCCTCATCTATATTCTCTGCATAATTTCCTTTGCAGATTTCTAAAAAAACAAATGTACCGTCGTATTCTTGCGAATATTTCACAAACATCATGAATGCATTTTGGAAAGCCACATATTTTTCAATCGTACATGTGAATTCTCCAGCTCGAGTCTGCTCAACATCCGTTACCAGAGCGTCCATAAGAATCTGGGCATTCTCCTCTCCTTGACAATAGTGAAAAAACTCGGCAACTTCTTCCGGTACTTCGACTTCTGTCGGCTTTGAGCCACAGGCAGCCAAAGAAACAATCAACAACAACGCAAGAAAAATAAGACAGCTCTTCTTTAGAAAAACATTTGCTGTCCGACCTTTGAGAAACGGATGAATTGTTGTTTCTATTTTCTTTTTCATACGTTCTTTTTTCTTGTTGCAATAAATAATCCTGCGCCGCTCAAAAACGGGAATATGTGCAGAAAAATTAATTTTTCAATTCCGATATCGGACATTCCTACATTAATCAGCCATACATAGTTTGAAATATTTACGCGGAGCAGAAGTAACACTTCCATTATACCAAGATACAACGGAATCAAAAGAAGGAGAATACTGATAAGCAAAATGATAAGCCTCTCCTTTTTGTACAGCGAAAGATCCGCAAACATGGATATCGCCGACACAACTCCGCATCCAAAAGTAAAAACCGCAAAGGGACGAATCACCATGGTTGCAAACATGAGCCACCAGGAATAGTAAAAGTACAGATTAAAATCATTTTTTATTGCTGGGAAAATCGTGCAATCTAAAACCACGGCGATTGCCGCGATCACCATACATACGATTGTCATGGCCACATACTTTTTCTGGAAGCGGATGTAGCCGTTGGTTTTGTTTCCATAAATCAGCTCGTTGGCATCGGTTCCTAAAACTTCCCCCAGAGTTACTAAGGTTTCAATATCCGGCTGACTTTTTCCCGTCTCCCAGTTGCTGATGGTCTGGCGGGTCACGCAGACTTTTTCCGCCAGCTCGTCCTGGGTCAGGTTCCGTTCTATCCGTATTCTTTTCAGGTTTTTTGAAACGTCACTCACTGCCCGTTACTCCCAATTGCATTCTCTCGCATCCATGCTCTCACTGTCAGCTTCTCTCAATTGCGTTCTCCCGTAATCGCACTCTCGCAGTCGCTTTCCCTTTCCAACTACGGAAATCGTTAAGCTTCTACGCATATTTTATCCAGAAAATGCCTCAAAAGTCACGCAAAGATTCTTTGCATGGGGATTTTATATTCAAAAATTGTTTGTATGTTTCAGGTTTCGATTACTCTTTCAAGAGATCTTCAAAATACCATGATTCTTCACGATTCGTTTTATACCACTTGCCATCATCTTCACGCAGCATAAAAAGGTCACCTGCATTATCAATCGTATGCTTCGTTCCGTCCGTATATTTAAATTCAACAATGTAGGTGCATCCATAAAGATCATGTGGATCTTCTTCAAAGTCTTCCGTCAGGTTTAAATTGTTAAAAAATTCAACTATTTTATTAATTTCATCGTATGACGTGTAATGTAAGTCATATCCTATCGGCATAGAGGTGATTGCTATTGATTTTATGTCTCCATCCGGCAACAACAAGTTGTTCTTAATCGTAACAGTATTTGACTCATACTCGGGTAGTGATGGATTATCAAAAGCGCTTGTTTCGTTTTCCAGTTCTGAAGAATTGGAAGCTCCGCCACATCCAACGATTCCCAAGCAGCAAACAAACAAGAATAAAATATATACAGCTTTTTTCATGATACCCCTCCTATTACATAATAATTGCAGATGCCACTTTAGCATCTACACTTATATAATACGGAATTCTAACTTTTTGCTACACGAAGTTTTGCTTTTCATGTTCTTAGGTCAATCAGATATCGGTGCGGAAACTTTTTCCAGCTTGAAGCTTCGGTCAAAAATGGTGATTTCGGATGCACCAGTTAAGTTGACAATGGCATTGGCATCTACGCCCTTGTTCGGGAGCGCATTGATACGTATATAAGGGTCACCAAGAAGTTCGCCCTGTTCGTAATCAAAGTCCGTCAGGTCGCAGGTCCACAAAACGTCTTTATTTTCTGACAGCACATTGATGCGCGAAAACTCCATAGACACATCGCCCACCAGGTATATATCGGTTGATACCCCTATCGGAGAAACACAAATGTTGCCATGTGACGGGAATTCCGGCTCCGCGGTATAGTATCCGCCTTTGATATCCATTTTCCAGCTGGTAACGGAAACGTCGTCTCCTTTTCGATATACCAGGGAATAGGACTCGCCAGACTCAAGCAAGCCTGTCCCGATGTAATAAATAACGATTTTGTTTGCTTCTTCCAGCTGGTCTATTTGAGAACTGCTTTTACTAGGGCCCATGGTTTTATATACAGCAACTTTCGGATCGTCGGTGTAATCGCCTTTGCAAAATGATATACAGGAATCTTCAGCGAACCCATAATCAGAGTCTATGACCATCATAAATCCATTTCCAAAAGCCACATACTTTTCAATCGTGGCAGGAGATGGGCCGGCAGAGGTCTGCTCCACATCTGTTACCAGAGCATCCACAAGAATCTGGGCATTTTCTTTCCCCTTACGGTTTGTGAAAAACTCAGCTACCTCTTTCGGCACTTCTACTTCTTTTGGTTTTGAGCCGCAGGCGACCAGAGAAAACAGCAACAAGAATGCAATAAAAATCAAACATATCTTCTTCATTATTTTTCCTCCTTCGCTTTTTGGATTCGTTAAAACTGCCGCTTTCTAAATCAGTTGACACTACCATTTTCTACGCATATTTTACCCAGAAAATGCCTCAAAAGTCACGCAGAGATTCTCTGCATGGGGGGATTTGTATTATTTTTGCTGTCGAATTATGATCATCTTTTTAATAATGCATACTCCTTTGCGATTGCGTCACAATGGGCTCTTATGAAAAAAGGACAGGACAAACCTTGTCCCTTTCCATAACATCACTCTGCGGATAGTATGATTTCCATCTGATTTAAAGGCTCTTTATATTTCAATTCTAAAAGATATCCTTCATCGTTCGAAGCACGGAATGTGTCCGTAACCGAATCTGCGCCCAAAATGTATCCAGCGTCGTTCTCTTCTATTATATTGTTAGAAAATCCTTTTTCTTTGCATGCCGCTACATATTCGTCATATTCATCCATCGAATACTCCGATAATTCGGCCTGGAAGAGCACCTTCGAATCCGTGCTGACTTCAATCTTTTTATCTTTCGGTTCCGGGAGCAATGAGCTGAGCTTGTATGATGACCAACCTTTTTCACCGCAAGCACAAAGAACCAGGAACGACATCAGAATAATAATTGGTAATAATATAAGTTGTCTACGCTTCATAAATACTCCTTTCGCTTTTTTACTTTTGATAATATTATAGATGTTGCTGGAAAATATTGCAAATGAGCTGGATTTACCCTCATTTCACGGGCCAAGGACAAAATTTCCCACATGCTGAGTACCTTTTTGAAACTAGTGGGGGCAAAAAATCGATTTACCCTCGTTTTTTTCTTGTTTTTTCTTAAAATTGGTCAAATTTTCCACGCTGGGAGCAATATTCCCAAAATAGTGGGGGATTTTAATGGAAATTCTCCCCCACCACATGTGTTTTTTCTCCATATATGTGGAAAATTAGGCCATTTTTCTTGTTTTTGTTACGAAGACGGCAAAAATCTTATCCATTTGCCCATCACATGTATCACCGAAAGCCGCCAAGGCGGCGTTTTCGGATTGTCTTTCGATCGTCAGATTCGTTCGAGCAAGGTCGACGAATCTTCCTTGTCACTTATACAAAAAAGGCTTCCCGATTTCTCGGGAAGCCTTGATTTTATTAGCTTTGTTTACTATTACTCAATAATTGTAGCAACTTTGCCTGAACCTACTGTACGTCCGCCTTCACGAATAGCGAATCCAAGACCCTGCTCCATAGCGATTGGGTGAATAAGTTCAACTGTGATTTCTACGTTATCACCAGGCATGCACATTTCAACACCATCTGGAAGGTTGCAAACGCCGGTAACGTCAGTTGTTCTGAAGTAGAACTGTGGTCTGTAGTTGTTGAAGAAAGGAGTATGACGTCCACCTTCATCTTTTGTTAATACGTAAACCTGAGCTGTGAACTTTGTGTGGCATGTAACTGAACCTGGTTTAGCAAGAACCTGTCCTCTTTCGATTTCGTTTCTCTGAACACCACGAAGAAGTGCACCGATGTTATCACCAGCCTGAGCTTCGTCAAGCATCTTACGGAACATTTCGATACCTGTACATACTGTCTGACGGTTCTCTTCCTTGATACCAACTAATTCAACTGGCTCGTTGAGCTTAAGAACACCACGCTCTACTCTACCTGTAGCAACTGTACCACGACCTGTGATTGTGAATACGTCCTCTACTGGCATAAGGAATGGCTTATCTGTATCTCTTTCTGGGTTAGGAATGTATGTATCAACTGTATCCATAAGCTCCATGATCTTGTCGCCCCACTCACCGTTAGGATCTTCAAGAGCCTTAAGAGCTGAACCCTTAATGATTGGACAATCATTGAAGTCATACTCAGCGAGCTGATCTGTAACTTCCATCTCAACGAGCTCGATAAGCTCTGGATCGTCAACCATATCACACTTGTTAAGGAATACTACGATGTAAGGTACACCAACCTGTCTTGAAAGAAGGATGTGCTCCTTTGTCTGAGCCATAACACCATCAGTAGCAGCAACAACGAGGATAGCACCATCCATCTGTGCAGCACCAGTGATCATGTTCTTTACATAGTCAGCATGGCCTGGGCAGTCAACGTGTGCATAGTGACGAGCTTCTGTCTGATACTCAACGTGAGCTGTAGAAATTGTGATACCACGCTCTCTCTCTT
>JAKSRL010000042.1 GCA_024403635.1 Lachnospiraceae bacterium
ATATACTTTCGTATTATATTAAGTGTTCTTTATACTTATCATTCATTAAATAATCCCTCCGCGTATTCTTGAGGGTTAAAGCGTACTAAATCCGCAGCCCCTTCTCCTACGCCTATATACATAACTGGAATCCCCAATTCTTTCGTAATGGCAACAGCGATACCACCCTTGGCAGTACCATCCATTTTCGTAAGAATTACTCCGTCTACTTTCATGATTTCTTTAAATTCTTTTGCCTGCTGTAGAGCGTTCTGGCCGGTAGTTGCATCCAAAACGATAATGTTGGTTCGTCCTGCCTCGCCAAATTCTGCTGCCAGAATCTTATCGATTTTTGCCAGCTCATTCATCAGATTTTTCTTATTATGGAGACGGCCAGCCGTATCACAGAGCATTAAGTCTGCTCCTCTTGCTTTTGCCGCACGGGCAGCATCAAATACAACGGAACCAGGGTCTGAACCTTCGTTCCCAGTAACCATAAAGCAGCCGGTTCTTTCAGACCAGATTTTTAGCTGATCGGCAGCTGCTGCACGGAACGTATCTGCACCAGCTAAAATAACCTTCTTTCCTTCTCCAGAATATCTCTTCGCCAGTTTTCCGATGCTGGTAGTTTTTCCAACGCCATTTACACCAATAACAAGAACAGCACTCTTTTGATTTTCAAAATCATACAGGTCTTCTGGCTGGGTCATGATTTCCGCAATCTTTGAAATCATAAAAGCTTTGGCATCGTCCTGGTTTTTTACTTCCCGGTAAAGAACGTTTAGTTTCAGGCTTTCCACCAATTCTTCCGTTGCCTTTACGCCCATGTCTCCCATGAATAAGGTTTCTTCCACCTCTTCATAATAATCATCATCTATTTTTGCACCGCTGTTAAATAATCTTGAAAAAAATCCCATATATTCCTCCGGTATTGTTTATTCGTATTCTTCAGGGCTTTCTAAGGAAAGCTGTCCCAGTTTTCCGTTTCGGAAGTTCTCCAACAGAAGATTTGCCGCCTTTAAGAAGTCGATCTCACCGCCCTTTGCAACGCAACCACGGACCGTTCCGATGGCTTCTAGTACTGCAGCTTCCGGTTTCACTGGGTATTTCTCATAATCGATGTTTTCCAGACCGTAGAAGCTGGAAATCAGGCCCGGATAGCGCTTTTCAAGGACTTTTATCAGTTCCATGGCGAGTTCTTCTATATTTATAATTTCGTCCTTAATAGAGCCAATCAAAGCCAGTTTCAGACCCACGCTTTGATCTTCAAATTTCGGCCATAAGATACCCGGCGTATCTAAAAGTTCCAAAGTAGAACTTAATCGAATCCATTGTTTTCCCGTCGTGATTCCCGGTTTATTTCCGGTTTTTGCCACTGCCTTTTTTGCATAGGTATTAATAAACGTGGACTTACCTACATTTGGAATTCCTACTACCATGGCACGAACCGGACGGTTCTTAATTCCTCTTTTCCGGTCTCGTTCAATTTTTGCCGCACAGGCTTTCTGGACAATGGCATTAATCTGCTTCATGTCACCGAAATTTTTTGAATTAATCATGCAGACATTCAGATTCTTTTCTTCGAAATAATGGAACCATTGTTCCGTTTCCTTTTTATCTGCCAGATCCGTTTTATTCAATAAAATCAGACGAGCCTTGCTTCCTGCAATCTCGTCAATGTCCGGATTACGCGAGCTTAACGGAACCCTCGCATCTAAAAGCTCAATGACCAGGTCAATCAGCTTTATATCCTCCATCATCTGTCTTTTTGCTTTGGTCATATGACCAGGATACCATTGAAAATTCATAATGGTTTATTGTACCAAAATAATTAGTTTATTTCAATGAAGGGGAACGGTAAACTAAAAAAATGCGTTATGTACGAAATCATACATAACGCAAATTTTTAAATCATTCTCTTGGTTAAATTATCTTAAAACTTCTTTAACCTTAGCAGCTTTACCAACACGGTCTCTTAAGTAGTTCAGTTTCGCACGACGAATCTTACCCCTTCTAACTACTTCGATTTTTTCGATTGTTGGTGAATGTAATGGCCATGTCTTTTCAACACCAATACCGTTAGAAGTTTTTCTAACTGTGAAGGTTTCTCTAGCTCCGCCATTCTGTCTCTTGAGAACTACTCCCTCAAAAACCTGGATTCTTTCTCTGTTGCCTTCTTTGATCTTGGCTGATACTCTAACTGTATCACCTACTCTGAAGTCGTCAACTTTCTCTTTCAGCTGACCTGCCTCGATCTTCTTAATGATTTCGTTCATGTGTGTGACCTCCTAATTCAAAATTCGATGTTCTTAATACGTCTTCGGCACCCACACGAGCACCTGGTAAAAGCGGACCATCTGTTTCACAGCCCGATTAGTTTATCATAGCAACAAGCCCTTTGCAAGGACTTTTCTTTATTTTTCGGCCTTTCTTGAGGATTTCCCCTTAATCCAGCAGGAATTCCGACAACGCAACATTGCTTACATCAATGCCCTTATCTGTAAGGCGGATATTATCCTCAACGATTTCAACAAGACCTTCTGCATACAGCTTGTCTAAAGTCTCTCCGTAAACCGTAATCATATCCTGATGAAAAATATCAATGAACTGCGTCAAACTGATTCCTTCGGTTTGTCGCAAGCCTAAAAACATATGCTCTTCCATCTGCTCTTTTCTGGATAGTTCATGCAAGTCCTCTATAATACCTTTAACCAGCAATATATTCTCGGTTGTCTGACCGTCTATCTTTTGAAGATTGTTATTATCTGAAAGCTCAGAAATATATTTATTCAGGTCTGCTGTGTTTTTCCAGCGGATATTATTTACCATGCTGGAAGCATTAAGGCCCAGGCCTAAATAATTCTTTCTCTGCCAATAGCCTAAATTATGGACACAGGCAAAGTCTTTAATAGCATAGTTGGAAATTTCGTACCGCTTATAGTTCGTTTTCTCCAGAAAATCCTTTGTAAAATAATAAATTTCTCTTTCTTCATTTTCCGTTGGAAGCATACCGATCGGGCCATTCGGGATTTTAATACCCATCTGCTCCTCGCCGGAAACAGTCTTCCCTTTCTTCAGCCACTTATCAAAGTTCGTTCCTTCTTCAATGATCAGAGAATAAGCACTGATATGTTCCGGATGCCACATAGCAATCAGGCTAAGGGTCCTTTGCCAGCTATCTAAGGTCTGGCCCGGAATCGCCTGCATCAGATCTACGTTAATATTATCGAAACCCGCTTCCCTGGCTTCTTCAAAACTCTTTATAAAATCCTCATAAGAGTGAATTCTCCCCAATAATTTCAGTTCGTCTTCATTAACGGACTGCAGACCGAAACTTACTCTGTTGATACCCATTCCTTTATAGGCTTTCAGTTTTTCCATATCTACTGCGCCTGGATTGCATTCAATGGTAAACTCTGTGGTCGGTCTTAAAATCCTCTTTGAGAAGACATTCTTTCTTTTGTGCTTCGTTCCGGTAATGGTAAAGCTGTCATTCAGGGCATCAATAATCCTCTGCATCTGCTCGATTGTAAGAACAGAAGGAGTTCCTCCGCCAATATATAAGGAACGCACTTTCCAGTCCTTATAGGTGTCTTTGTAAAGAGCTATTTCATTGCAAAGACTCTGAACATAGCTTTCGTAGGCGTCTTCTTTTCCTGCAAAGGATACGAAGTCGCAATAATTGCATTTTTTAACGCAAAACGGTATGTGTAAATATAATTCAAGTTCTTTTTCCATGTTGACCATTTTAACCTATGCAGGCCTTTTTGTGTAGTCCGTTGTTTTATTATAAAAAGAGACCTGAATATTTCAGGTCTCTTTTGCTATTAATCAATATAATCGATCTATTTATAGCCTTTTATCTGACTGCTGCAGGATTCCAAGCTCCGTTGCTTTCCAGATAATAATCCTTATCACCTACAGTGATCCATCCGGTCATCATTATACCGTCTTCATCCATGTAATACCATTTGCCACTGTCTTTTACCCAGCCTTTCTGGATTGCTCCGCTGGAGGCTGCGTAATACCACTGTCCTGCATCTTTGATCCAGCCTGTAAGCATTGCGCCGCTGTCACTAAGATAATACTTGGAATCTCCGATTTCCAACCATCCTGTCTGCATGATGCCATCTTCGTCCATGTAATACCAAGTGTATCCAACTTTTACCCAGCCTTTCTGGATTGCTCCGCTGGAGGCTGCGTAATACCATTCTCCGTCTACCGGGATCCATCCGGTAAGCATTGCTCCACTGTCACTAAGGTAATATTTGGTACCTCCGATTGTCAGCCAGCCGGTCTGCATTACACCATCTGCATCCATGTAGTACCATTTATTCCCAGATGCAAGCCATCCTGTCTGAAGCGCTCCGCTGGATGCTGCATAATACCAGTTTTCACCATCTGCAATCCAGCCCGTAAGCATTGCACCACTGTCTGCAAAGAAATACATCTTACTACCGACAGTTTGATATCCTGTCAGCATCAGGCCGTCAGAATCCATGTAATACCATTTGTTTCCAGATGCAAACCATCCTGTATAAAGTGAACCGTTAGAGTTTGCATAATACCAGTTGCCTTCACTATGGGGAATCCAGCCCGTAAGCATTGCACCACTGTCACTGAGGTAATAGTTCGTTCCATCTACAGTAATATGACCAGTCTGCATGATGCCGTCTTCGTCCATGTAGTACCAGGTGTATCCAACTTTTACCCAGCCGGTCTGAGCAAAATTATTTACGAAATATAACCACAGTCCGTCTTCAGAAGCCCATCCGTTTGCAATAGTTTTCTTTGGTACAGCTACATAACTTCCATCCTTGGTCTCTCCACACTCAGAACACTGAATGCATTTCAGGCCTTCCTCTAAGAAGGTAGATTCTTCAAGAATTGTGTAGTCATCGTTCCAGAGATGTCCCTGTGATTTAATTATCCAACTGTCCTTGGCGATTTCGTTTTCACCTGCTTCATCACTGAAGTATTTATGGCATTCCGAGCAGCTCCAGTATTCGCTGTTGCCATCCTCGGTGCAGGTTGCATCCTTTGCAACTATGTGAGCCGTTGTATGTCCATTGGCTGGAATAATGTCTTCCTTCCTGATTGCACCACATGGACATTCATACAAGGTATATCCGTCTTCTGTACAGGTTGGATTTACGACCTTGTTAACGGAATATTCATGTATTTTATAAGTTGCGACAATGCTGTCGATAGAAAATCCATAAGCAGATCTGCTTTCATCCGATACCAAACGGATTATCAAACGGTTCCCCTGAATATCCAAGGTCTTGCCTGAAAGGGTGTCTCCAGTGTATTCTACTCCATTTACATAGATATAATCAAAATATGTTTCCACAAAGGTCAGATTTGAAAAAGTTACTTTTAATGAAACCGCATCCGGAACACTGTATTCATAACTCTTATCCAAATTCGATTCATAATCATGGCTAGATTCCGGATAATCACCGGCATCAAGGAGTTCTTCCTCTGTACCATGGACATATATATCAAAATCAGCGCTAAACGTTTTTCCAACAATATTGGTTCCTATCACCTCTATGGTCTGATAGCCGGGCTGTGACATATCATATACTCCAAGTTCAAGGTGTCCTGAAGTATAATCATAAGTTTCAGAACAACCGCTTGGATAATTTACTACCATTATTAATCCGCTGGTATCCAGAGAATCACCAGCAACATAATCCGCCTTGCTTATGGAACAACTTGCAGAAGCTATATTTTCAGAACTATATGCATTCCATGTAAAATAGCCATTTCCATATCTATAGTTTCTTGCATCACTAATCCAGGTTGAATTACCATAAGGATAATAAGCTTTTACCGAGGTTCCATTGAACGAATCTGTCCTTACTTTTGGTGCATCCCCCTGAAATACCACATCTTTTATTGTTGCGTTGCTAAAAATACCGTCTGGGATTACCTTAACATTCTCGCCGAAAATAATATGGATCCCATTTTCTGCTGTTCCGGCACAATAAAATGCATTTGTAATTTGACTATCTACCACTGTCTCTGCATTATAGCGAACTTTTCCTAAGCTTCGGCATCTATAAAAAGCACAATTTCCTATACTTGTTACATTTTCCGGTATTTCTATTTCCGTTAAACTACTACAGCCGTCATAGGCATGGGCGCCTATTGTTGTAACTCTTTCCGACATTGATACACTTGTAAGATAGTTACAGGTACTAAAAGCATACGGGCCGATCTCTGTTACGTTTGCTCCAATAATCACCTTCGTTATATTCGGTTGTTTAAGTGAATCCTGAAAAAGATATGCCGGAATTCTCTCAACATTGTCACCTATGGTTACTGTAATTCCATTTCCTAACGTTCCTGCAGCACAAAAGAGATTGCGACCTTGTGTTGAGTCATCCGCTGACTTTGCATTGTACTTTATTTCCTCCAAATAAGTGCAATCAAAGAAAGCTTCAAAACCTATGCTTTTTACATTTTCTGATATATCAATGCTCGTTAGATTATCGCAGCCGTAAAAAGCATAAGTTCCAATACTCGTTACACCATTCTTTATTTTTATACTCTCTATATAGGACCTATATTTTTTCCATGCCTCATTCGAGCCGAATCTAAAGTCATCCATCGCTCCGTCCCCGCTAATGGTTAGAAGTCCGTCTTCGTCGATGGTCCAGGAAAGGTCTCCCCAGGTTCCGGAATAAACAATCGTTGGCGAAGTGCCACCGTCTACTCCATCATCTGCAAAAACAGTAGTCGTTATTGCTAATAATAAAACCATAGAAATTACAATTCCCAATGTCCGTATAAATGTTCTTTTTATCTGCCTCATAACTGGTCCCCTCCCCCAAAAAAGAAGTATTTATTATACAATAATTAAATGTTATCATATCCTAGCTTTCTTGTGTAGTCTGGAGTTATTACTCTGTTTTCCCTTAATAATATTTTTTTGTTGCACCACACAAGCCAGGTACGGAAACGTCACGAAAGATTAAACTGGGAGCACGATTGGATATGAAAAAAAGGCTGCTATGTATAAAATACACAGCAGCCCAAATAAGAACTTAATGATATTTACAGCAACGGTTCCATTTCTAATACTGGATGTCCTACGCTTGCTAAGTATTCCATCAGCTCTGCAGGATCGCCTGGATCGTTCATTACCGTCTCGTCAGCAATCATGTCGGTAAAGTTTTCGATTCCGTAAAGTTCCATAGCGGTCTTATCCAGTTTCTTGCGTACAACGTCTTTCAATGCTGTAGGCATCCAAACCAGTCTTGCTACGCCGCCTTCTGCTTTCAGGAATTTCTTGGAAGCGATGAAGTGCTTGCCGTGGCCCATATATCCAGGAGTCTGGATACCGCCACCAGTCATAGAAGCCATCTCAGAGAAGGTCATTCCTAATGGAGTCATGCCGGTATGCTCACGGTTTACAATAGCAAATCCGCTGGTCATCGGCTCAATACCGCAGATACATTCGAAGCATCCGCAGGATGTCATAGGGTCTTCTAAGATAGAGTACAGAGTTACCTGCTCTAATGCGCCGTGGGAGTACTCTCTTACTGCCTCGTTAACGTCTTCATAAGCACCGGTTCTTTCATCGATCATTTTTTCCTTAGTAACGATCTGGCATGGGCCGGTAGGATCCAGTTCGTTGGTAGCCTTAGCATCCAACCATGAAACTGCACCGCAGAGTCCTAATCTTTCCGGAGTTACGATACATACATGAGATGGAGAGAATGCCTGACATAAGATACAGGTATAGAACTGGTCAACGCTCTCGTCCGTAAGGTTTGCAAGTCTTGCATCACGCTCATCGTATTTTACGTTAGCTGCAGCTCTTAATTCTTTACACTGCTCAGGGTCAGTAAAAATAGTAACCTGACATTTATCTACAACTTTTTCATATTCATTCTTAACTTTTGCGTAAAGGATTTCGCCATAATGTTTCATACGGAATCCGGCGTCAAAAGCAGATTTGTTAATACGAACACGGATAATATCTCTCTGGCCGGTATGCATGATACCTTCTGCCTTGTTGATGAATTCGTGGAATTTACGCTCGATAACCGGCTCAAAGTCGGACTGGAAGTTCTTTCCGTAAACTTCTACTAAAACGCCTAAGTTCATTACGCTGCCTGGTTCTACTTCATCGATATCCGGACCGACAACAGTGATCTTATGGTCTTCTACTTCGTTAATAGCGCAAGATCTTACTAATTCAAAGCCATCAACTCTGGATGTATCAAAGTCAACCTGCATATCTTTCTTACGAACGATTTCGCCTTCGAAAGCGGAAGAATATGCGATAGGAATATCAATATTTGTAACTTTAATCTTAATGTCACGAGCTTCTAAGGAAGTCTCAATAAAGTCTTTTGTATTCTCCTGAATAATTAAAGACTTCGGAACTTTCCACATATCTTCCGTATCGTTAGTGATTACCGGGAATCCTAAAGCAATAGCACCGCCGCCGCAAGCAACTGTCATATCTCTTACCGGCTTAAATGCATTAACGAATGCTCTTAATCTTACAAATGTGTACTCCTGGAATCCATCCCAGTCACCTGGCTCGATAGCACCAAAGATCATAGCTGCCCTGTCGCAGAAGGATACAATATGAGATACGGACCAGATGTCCTGACCTACAGCAACAACACGTACCGGGAATCCCATATTTACACCCATTCTCAGAGCCTGGTCAATAATCTTACCAATCAGGAATACAAAGATTCCTCTGGACTGATAGCCTTTAATCAATTCCACAGCTTCCTCATCTGAAGGAGCTTCGTCAATAATTACAACGAAACCAGGAATGTCACCGGTTACCAGAGGAACACCCAATTCACGAACTTCTGCATCGCTGAAATGTCCGTGGTAAGGAGTGCCTTCATAAGGAGTTGCTGTACCTACATATTTGCAAGCCTCGATAAGTTCTGCAGACATTGCTGTTGCAATACCTGCATTGAAAATTGCTGTTGTATTCTGTCTCTTTTTAATCATGCCTTCAATAACATCAAGGGCATTCCTAAGATCTGCAACCGTAGAAATTTTCGTTCCTTTATATGCCAGATTGACTGCACAGTTATAGGCTGTTTCCGGCAGTAAAACAGGGGCGTCTAAGCCGTATTTCGCTTCAACTTCGTCGATACTTCTTTCGGCTCTGACCATCATTTCGGAAGATCCGTCTAATACTCTGTCAAATAATCTTTTCATTTTATTTCTCCATGTTTGACTTTATCTGTCTTATCTCTTCAACTGCTCTTTCACTTACGTCAAATGGTGAAAGTCCACTTCGATCCGCATCAATTACTTCGGAATTGTAAGATATATAACCTAAAATTGCTTCTTTCGGAATTTTGCTTTCAATAAAGGCTTTGTCGTCTTCACTACGAACTTTATTGGCTACTACGCTAACTTTCGTAATACCAATATCCGCTGCCAGTTTCTTTACATGTTCGTAAGTCTGGATGCTTCTGGCTCCCGGCTCTACTACCACGATGAACTGATCCATGATGCTGGCCGTTCCTCTTCCTAAATGCTCTAATCCAGCTTCCATATCCATGATGACTACATCATCTTTCCTCAACACCAGGCTGGAAAGAATCGCTTTCAGCATTACATGTTCCGGACAAACACAACCGCTTCCTCCTGTTTCTACGGTTCCCATGACCAGAAGCTTTACGCCGTTGATTTCTTTCGCGTAAGTATCCGGAATATCGGAAACCTGTGGGTTCAGCTTATAAAATTTATTGTCAGCACTGGCGCCGGTTCTTTCCTCTACCAGCTTTCTCATTTTGGATATTGGAGTAATGGAATTAACTTCTTCCTCCGTAAATCCTAAAGCCAATCCAAGATTCGCATCCGGATCCACATCTGCTGCCAGAACGGTTCTTCCTTCTGCAGCATACAGTCTGGCTAACGTGCTGGCTAAAGTCGTTTTTCCAACGCCGCCTTTTCCTGTAATTGCAACTTTCATACTTAAATTCCTAATGCTTCACGTTTTTCTTCGATGTGTTCAATCATCATTGTTGACAGCATATCCAGGTCCTGATTAACGATAAAGTTTGCTCCTACCCAACGTTTCAGACCGCTCTGTAAGAAACCTTTAACCTGCTCAGAGCCCTTGGTGTAAGGGTCAACACCTAAGAAAGTATCAATACCTGTTGCTACAACGTAGTTACCGATGGAAACAGCTTTCTCGCTCATCCATTCCGGAGCACATCCAACCAGTGGAATCTCAGAAATTTCGATACCCCAGTCTTTTGCAATATCGGAAGCTAAAACCATCATACGGGAAATATCTACGCAGGATCCCATATGGAGAACCGGAGGAATGCCTACCAGACGGCAAACTCTCTTTAATCCTTCGCCGCAATATTTTGCTGCTTCTTTATCCATAAGTCCTACTTTTGCTGCTGCCTGAGCACTACATCCGGTTACAACAACCAGAATGTCGTTTTCTAACAGCTTCTTCATTAACTCAATATGGTAAACGTCCTGACGAACCTTAGGGTTGTTGCAGCCTACCATAGCTACTGCGCCACGGATAACGCCGGATTTTACAGCGTCTACTAAAGGCTTCATTGTGCCTAATTCGTCAACATGAGAATTGGTAACACCATCTAAGCATTTCTTAATAGCTTCTACCGAATAGCCAACGGTTGCTTTGGATTTCTGCTTTGGAATATGAACCAATTCCGGTTTTCTGTTTTTGAAGTTTTCAATTGCCATCTTAACGATAGCTTTTGCATTCTCTGCTGCAGTTTCTTCCTTGAATTCGATAAAATCAGAATCTGGAATTCTTGCAATTGGAGAAGTAGTGATGAACTTCGTGTGGAAGCATTTGGACAGAGGTCCTAATGCTGGGAAAATACACTGAACATCTACTACGATAGCTTCACAAGCGCCAGTTAAAACAACGTTTTCCTGTGCCAGGAAGTTTCCTGCCATCGGGATACCATGACGCATTGCTACTTCATTGGAAGTACAGCAAACGCCGGCAATATTAATGCCCTTTGCGCCCTGCTCTTTTGCATAAGCAATCATCTCCGGGTCATTTGCATAGAATACGATCATTTCAGAAAGAGATGGATCATGGCCATGAACAATAATGTTAACCATATCTTCTTCCAGAACGCCGATATTTGCTTCGGTATCGATAGGTCTTGGAGTTCCGAATAAAATATCGGAGAACTCAGTGCCCATCATAGAGCCGCCCCATCCATCGGAAAGGCCTGCACGTAAGGGCTGACGAACGAGAGCTTCCGGATCAGAAGAACATCCCATATGAGTCATATGCATGGCCTGAGAAACCTCACGGTCAATAGCTCTAGGAAGAATATCCTGGCTCTCCCAAATAGCCTGACGAGCCTTTGGAGCACGCTGTGTAAATAATAAGTTGCCAAAAGGTTTTCCGTACTCGTTTAATCCAACAAGAGCTACCTCATGGGCAACATCATAAATGTCTTTGTTTTCTGTTTCGATTCCCCATTCTTTGGCAATACGTAACAGTTTCTCAGAATCGGTTACTTTATAGTTGCCATCTGGAGAAGCATTGTAAAGGGTATGAGCAATGCTGCGTCCGTGATCGGAATGAGTAGCGGAGCCGCCTGCTGTGAATCTTAAGTAGTTTCTAGCAACGATGCCATGAATATCACAACCGCAGATTCCTCTCGGAGCCTTCTTTGAAATTCTACAAGGACCCATAGAGCAAATACGGCAGCAAGTTCCGGATTCACCGAAGCCGCAATGTGGAGTCTGATTAGCAACTCTTTGTTGCCAAGTATCAGCGCCAACTTTTTCTGCTGTCTGAAGAAGTTCCTGATTTGCTTTATCAACTTCTTCTGGTGAGATTAATAGTTCCCAGCTCAAATTACGTTACCTCCTAAAAGTTTGTTGCGCTAAAAATCATATAATTGTTCCAATTTAAGTTGACTTTATCATTTTTTATAAAAATTGTATTGTCCCATAAAACTAATTTTGGTAAAATTTTTCAATTGAAAATGTACTTTTTTAAGTACAAATTACCATAAGATATTAAAATCCAATGCGTTTATAAAAATACACGAAAAAAGCAGCCGAAAACGACTGCTTTTTTTTGAAATATTTTTATAAAAATATGTTTTTTTATTTATCGTCCAGTTTCAGTACGGACATGAAGGCTTTTTGAGGAATTTCTACGTTACCAATCTGGCGCATTCTCTTCTTTCCTTCCTTCTGTTTTTCCAAAAGTTTTCTCTTACGGGTAATATCACCACCATAGCATTTGGCCAAAACGTCCTTACGAAGAGCTTTGACGGTTTCGCGGGCAATGACCTTACTGCCGATGGCGGCCTGAATCGGAATTTCAAAGAGATGACGAGGGATTTCCTCTTTCAGTTTTTCACACATCTTCCGTCCACGCTCATAAGCAGTTCCTTCGTGCACAATAAAAGAGAGAGCATCTACTTCTTCTCTATTAATTAGAATATCCAATTTTACCAGTTTGGACTGCTCATAGCCTTTCAATTCATAATCCAAAGAAGCATAGCCTTTGGAGCGGGATTTTAGTGCGTCAAAGAAATCATAAATGATCTCATTCAGAGGAAGGTCATAACGTAAAATAGCTCTGGTTGCCTCGATATATTCGATTTCTTTATATGCGCCTCGTCGCTCCTGACAAAGTTCCATAATCGGACCGATAAATTCCGAAGTCACCATGATTTCCGCTGCCACCATTGGTTCTTCCATATATTCAATTTCGGAAGGGTCCGGAAGGTTCGTCGGATTCGTTAAATCCATCACTGTGCCATCGGTTTTATGGACTTTATAAATAACCGAAGGAGCCGTGGTTACCAGGTCCAAGTTATATTCCCTTTCCAGTCGTTCTTCTATAATTTCCAGATGCAGCAAGCCTAAGAAACCACAACGGAATCCAAAGCCTAAAGCAATGGAAGTTTCCGGTTCGTAATTCAAGGAAGCGTCATTCAGCTGAAGTTTTTCCAGAGCGTCTCGCAGATCTTCGTAATGGGCACCATCTGCCGGATACATGCCGCAGAATACCATGGAATTTACCTTCTTATATCCCGGCAAAGGTTCCGTACAAGGATTGTTTAAATCGGTTACCGTATCGCCTACCATGGTATCCCGAACGTTCTTAATAGATGCGGTAAAGTAGCCTACCATACCGGCGCTTAATTCATCGCAAGGGATAAATTTTCCGGCGCCAAAATAGCCAACCTCAACTACGTTTACGGTAGCTTTCGTGGCCATCATTTTTGCCTGGGTTCCGACTTTAATTCTTCCCTCTTTAATTCTACAAAATACGATAACACCTTTATACGAATCATAAATGGAGTCGAAAATCAGCGCCCGTAACGGAGCATTTTCATCTCCCTCCGGAGCAGGAATTCTTTCCACAATAGCTTCTAATACCTGATCGATATTAATGCCATTTTTAGCTGAAATCAAAGGTGCGTCCTGAGCTTCGAGACCTATTACATCTTCAATCTCTTCAATTGCCCTTTGTGGTTCAGCACTAGGAAGGTCAATTTTATTAATAACAGGAATA
>JAKSRL010000043.1 GCA_024403635.1 Lachnospiraceae bacterium
ATACATCTCAATAAGATGTACTATTACTTCTGTATCCGTCTGACGTTCAAAATGATATCCTTTCTGCAGGAGTTCCTCCCTCAATGTCAGATAGTTATCAATAATTCCGTTATGGACAATCGCAATTTTGCCATCATTACTCAAATGCGGATGCGCGTTTGTATCACTTGGAGCACCGTGGGTTGCCCATCTGGTATGGCCAATTCCTGCATGTCCCGGCACGGATTTCCCATCCTCTGTTTTTTTACACAGATTTGATATTCTGCCAGAAGCTTTGCTGACCGAAATCGCATTCCCATTCATTACGGCAATTCCGGCTGAATCATATCCGCGATATTCCAGTTTCTTTAAGCCCTCCAGTAATATTGGTGCTGCTTCCTGATTTCCTGTATAACCAATTATTCCACACATAATAAACCCTCCAATATTATTCCCATTCCACCGTTCCTGGAGGTTTTGATGTTATATCGTATACAACACGCGATATACCCCGAACTTCCCCGGTAATACGGTTGCTTGCTTTTTCCAATACCTCATATGGCAATCTTGTCCATTCTGCAGTCATAAAGTCATCGGTGGATACGGACCGTAATGCCGCTACATATCCATACGTCCTTGCGTCACCCATAACACCTACCGATTTGGAATCCAGCAGAACTGCAAAGTACTGGTTAGCTACTGACTCAAGATGTGCCGCTGCAATTTCCTCTCGGAAAATGGCGTCGGCTTCTCGGAGGATTTCCAGTTTTTCTTCTGTAATTTGGCCTAGAATACGCACTGCCAATCCCGGTCCAGGAAACGGCTGACGCCACACAAGTTCATGAGGAATTCCCAGTTTTTCGCCGACCTCACGAACCTCGTCCTTGAACAGTTCCCGAAGTGGTTCAACGATTTCATCAAAAGAAAGCACATCCGGAAGACCACCAACATTATGATGGCTCTTTATAACCGCCGAATCTCCCTTTCCACTCTCAATAACATCCGGATAAATGGTACCTTGCGCCAATACCTGAATTTCGCCGAGATTCTTGGATTCATCCTCAAATACCCGAATGAATTCTTCACCGATGATTTTTCTCTTATGCTCTGGATCGGTTACTCCGCTTAATTTTTTGAGAAATCTTTCTTGTGCGTTGACACGGATGAGAGACATTCCAAACCGGTTACGGAACGTCTGCTCAACAAAATCGCCTTCATCTTTTCTTAAAAGTCCGTGATCAACAAAAACACAAAGCAGGTTGTCTCCAACAGCTTTATGAAGTAGAACAGCTGCCACAGAAGAATCAACGCCTCCCGACAGGGCTAGTAAAACTCTTTTTCCTTTC
Organism: Lachnospiraceae bacterium; assembly: GCA_024403635.1. Lineage (GTDB taxonomy): Bacteria > Bacillota > Clostridia > Lachnospirales > Lachnospiraceae > RGIG5612. Next base: position 1,326 of record JAKSRL010000043.1, read on the forward strand.
AGTTTCTCTCGATAAAACTCGACAGACTCTTCAATAAAATCTTCCATTTTCCAATCTGCTTTGCATTTACAGATTTCAAATAAAAAGTTTTTCAATATATGGTTTCCATATTCTGAATGAGTTACTTCTGGATGGAACTGAACCCCATACAGTTTTCTTTCTTCATCACACATGGCGGCAAACTTACATTTTTCGGTACGTGCAATACCAATAAAGTTCTCCGGCAATTGGCTGATATAATCCGAATGGCTCATCCAGCAAATACTTTCGGAAGGGATATTTTTGAACAGCTGGTTATTATCGACCTGTACAATCGTCTTCCCATATTCGCTGGAATTCTCTGCATTGCTTACCGTGCCGCCTGCCATATATGCTAAAAGCTGGTCGCCATAGCAAATACCAAGAATAGGTATTCCTAGTCCGAGTATTGCAGGGTCATAATGAGGCGATAAATCATCATAAACACTGTTTGGCCCTCCGGTAAAAATAATGCCTGCATACGCGGTTGCTTTGATTTCATCAACAGTTATTCTGTTGTACGGTTTTATCTCCGCATATACACGCTGTTCCCGCACTCTTCGTGCAATCAGTTGGTTATACTGGCCTCCGAAATCCAGTACAAGTATCTTGTCCATTTCTTTTCTTTCCTTTATATCTCAATTTTAGCAGAATTCATCTGCACATCTGCAATTAGGGGTTTTATTGTATTTATCAGCATCGTAACTTGTTCCGTACATCTTCCGATATATAAATCCGGATGAAGCAATTCCTCTATTTCCTCACGTTTCAGACCAATTTCCGACTCCATTGACAGACGGGAAAGTAAGTCATACTCTTCACCACTTTTTATTTTTGTCACAGTTTCCATGGAACATCTGCGTATTACCTCATGAATCTTTTGACGGTTCCCTCCGCGTTTTACAGCTTCCATCATCAGATTCTCCGTTGCAATAAATGGCAAATATTCCTTTACCGATTTCTCAATTATCTTCTCATTTACAACCAAGCCATCCGTCACATTCTGTGACAGACGAACAATTGCATCTGCACAAAGGAATCCCTCCGGCATTGAGATTCTTCTATTTGCCGAATCATCCAGAGTCCTCTCCAGCCATTGCACAGAAGCCGTAAGCGGCGCATTCATTGCATCCGTCATCAAGTATCGAGAAAGAGAACAGATCCGTTCACAGCGCATAGGATTTCTTTTATAAGCCATCGCGGATGAGCCAATCTGATTCTTTTCAAAAGGCTCTTCTATCTGGCGGTCATGCTGTAGCAGGCGAATGTCATTTGCCATTCGGTAACAGCTTTGAGCAACAGAAGAAAGAACATTCAGGATTCTGCTATCCAGTTTTCGCGGATATGTCTGTCCGCACACAGCAAAACAAGACTCGAATTCAAAGTCTTCTGCAATCATCTGATTCATCTGATCAATTTTATCTGAGTCTCCTTCAAAGAGATTTAAAAAACTAGCTTCCGTTCCGGTAGTTCCCCTGCACCCGAGGAATTTTATCTGGCTGAGCACATAATCAATTTCATTGATATCAGAAATAAAATCCTGTATCCAAAGAGATGCCCTTTTTCCAACCGTAATCAGCTGTGCCGGCTGATAATGTGTATACCCTAAGGTAGGCAAGGCTTTATATTTATCTGCAAATTCTGATAAATTTTTAATTACGACTAAAATCTCTGTCCGTAAAAAACATAAGGCTTTTCTGAATATGATCAAATCCGCGTTATCCGTGACATAACAGCTTGTAGCCCCTAAGTGGATGATTCCCGATGCCAACGGTGCAACCTTTCCATATGCATATATGTGCGCCATAACATCGTGCCGGACCTCTTTTTCACGTTCTGTAACGGTTTCATAATCAATATCGTCAATATGCTCTTCCATTTCCGAGACCATGTCTTCTGTGATTGGTAAGCCTAATTTCATTTCTGCTTTCGCAAGCGCCACCCAAAGTCGTCTCCAAGTGATGTATCTCATATCGGAAGAGAAAAGGTTCTTCATATATTCGGACCCATATCTGGAAGATAAAGGTGATTCATAAATATTCCTCATTTTGTTTCTGCTCCTCTTATAATAATGCTTTCACGCTCAGGACCTATAGAAATATATTTTATAGGACATCCAATCATTTTCTCAACATAATTTACGTATTTCTGTGCTTCCATCGGAAGATCTTCAAATTTTCGTACTTTAGAAATATCACATTTCCATCCATCAAGGTATTCAATTACCGGTTCTGCTTCATCCAGTACAACTGGAAATGGGAATCGGTCTGTCTTTTCACCTTTTATGGAGTAATAGGTGCAAACTGGTATTTTATCCATATAACTGAGTACATCTAATTTTGTAAGTGCGATTTCCGTTGCGGCCTGATCTTCAATTCCATATGTTGTAGCAACAAGATCAATTGCACCCACACGACGAGCCCTTCCGGTTTTTGCACCATATTCCGCTCCTGCTTTTCTCAATAATTCCGCGTCTTCACCAAACATTTCTGATACAAACGGACCTTCTCCAACACAGGTTGAATATGCTTTTACTACACCAATTACCTCGTCAATCTGTACACCAAGGAATCCCGATCCGATAGGTGCATAAGCTGCAAGAGTATTGGATGAGGTCGTATAAGGATAAATGCCAAAATCCAAATCACGCAGAGATCCAAGCTGGGCCTCAAACAAAATGCCTTTTCCTTCCTTCTGTTCTTTTTTCAGAAGATTTCCTGTATCACATAGAAACGGCTTTATCCTTTCACAATATTTTTCAAGCCACTCTTCTAGCATTTTCATCGTGTATGGTTCTGCACCATATACCTTTGTCAATGTCAGGTTTTTCCACTCTAGCAGGTCTTTGATATGGGCCCGGATAGCCTCCGGGTAAAACAGTTCTCCTGCAAGTATTGTTTTCTTCTGATATTTATCGGAATAAAACGGAGCAATTCCCTGTTTTGTGGAGCCATATTTTTTCTCTGCAAGACGGTTTTCTTCCAATTCATCCATATCACGATGCCATGGGAGGAGCAGTGATGCTCTGTCGCTGATTTTTAAATTATCTGGTGTCAGCTCTACTCCTCTCGCGGTAATTTCATCTATTTCTTTCATTAAGTTTTCCGGATCAAGAGCAACTCCGTTTCCAAGAACATTGATGGTTCCTTTTCTGAAAATACCGGATGGAAGCAGATGAAGCGCAAATTTTCCATATTCATTTATTACGGTATGGCCCGCATTTCCTCCGCCCTGATAGCGAACAACAACATCGTACCTTTCTGTAAGAAGATCGACCATTCGGCCTTTTCCTTCATCGCCCCAATTTATTCCAACAATCGCACAGTTTTTCATTTATTAAGCTCCTTTATCCTTTTTTCCACTAAAAAACTTTTTTTACAGTCCACTTTCTCCATAGTTTGATAAAACACGGGCGGATGGGTCATCCACGTCACATCCTTCCCATTCTTTATTCGGCATCCAGAATCCAATAATCATCTGAGCCTGGCCCGGATAATATTTTTCAAAGATTTCTCTGTATAACAGAGACTCTTTTGTGAATGGAACAGCATAATCATACTTCGAACATTTTTCCTTGTATTCTTCGTCGCTATAGTAATTTTCCGCATATTCTTTTAAATCATCTACCATGGAATGCCCTACAGCATCGGAAAATGCAGCCTTTTCCCTCCAAAGAATGCTTGTCGGAAGAATCTGATCTGCTTCAAATGCATGACGAAGTAAGTATTTTCCTTTACCGTATGTGTTTATTTTTTCCCTTGGGTCAATGGACATTACATAACGGACAAAATCAAGGTCGCCAAAAGGAACTCTTGCTTCAAGCGAGTTGACGGAAATGCATCGGTCTGCCCGTAAGACATCATACATATGAAGTTCCCGGATTCTCTTTTGCGCCTCAAGCTGAAATGCCTCCGCAGATGGAGCAAAATCAGTGTATTTGTAGCCAAATAGTTCATCGGATATCTCCCCTGACAAAAAAACACGGATGTCCGTATGCTCATGGATGTACTTACATACAAGGTACATGCCCATGCTTGCGCGGATTGTTGTGATATCGTATGTACCCAGGAGCTCTATGACAGTCTCAAGGTTTTCCAGCACGTCCTCTTTTGTGATAATGACCTCTGTATGATCGCTTCCTATGAAGTCTGCAACCTGCTTTGCATATTTGAGGTCAATGGCATCCTCGCTCATGCCGATTGCAAAAGTTTTTATCGGTTCCCTGCTTTCCTTTGCAGCGATGGCACAGACAAGAGAGGAGTCAAGTCCACCGGAAAGCAGGAATCCTACCTTTGCATCTGCAATAAGGCGTTTTTTAATTCCGGATGTAAGTTTTTCACGTATTTTATAGCATACAATATCTAAGGAATCCATACAGTAACTCTCTACTTTTGTAATATCGCAATAGCAGATGAATTTTCCATCTTTATAATAATGACCTGGAGGGAAAGGAGCCACTTTGTCACAAAGTCCAACGAGATTTTTTGCCTCACTTGCGAAAATTATGGTTCCCTCATCATCATATCCGTAATAAAGAGGTCGGATTCCTATCGGGTCTCTTGCGGCAATATACTCCTTCGTCTTTCCGTCATACAGGATCAAGGCGAATTCGGCATCAAGCATGCCAAACATTTCGGTGCCAAATTCCTTATACATTGGAAGTAATACCTCACAGTCACTCTCACTGGCAAAAGAGTATCCCTTGGCCATTAGTTCGGTTTTTATCGTTTCAAATCCATAGATTTCTCCGTTACATACAACATAATTTTCTTCAAGGGAAAATGGTTGCATACCAGAATCCGTCATTCCCATTATGGACAACCGATGAAAACCTAAAAGTCCATTCCCTGTATCAATGATACGACTGCTATCCGGTCCTCTGGACAGAGTTTTTTCAAACCCTTTGCAAAACGATTCATATAATACATTGCTGCCACAATATCCCATTATAGAACACATAATTGTTCCTCCAACTATTATTTCTAATATCCAATAAGAACCGGATTTTCTTTATTCAACATCTTGAAGCGCGTCATATCCTTCCTCGCCAGTTCTTACTTTCACTACGTTTTCTACGTCATATACGAATATCTTTCCATCTCCAATATGACCCGTATATAAAACTTTTTTTGCTATTTCTATAACACTCCTTACCGGAACCTTGCTGACAACGATATCCACTTGGATTTTCGGAAGCAGATTTGCTTCAATCGGAACTCCTCTATAATATTCCGGTTTGCCTTTCTGTACTCCGCATCCCAAAACATGCGATACCGTCATTCCAGTAATGCCTATATTCATTAAGGCTGATTTCAATGTTTCAAATTTGGATTCCTTGCATATAATTTCAACCTTTGTAAATTTCGGTGATGAGCCATCGAAAGAAGGAACTTTCTTTACCGTCACTGCTTCTGCTATCGGCGTAGTTCCGGATACCACCACTGCGTTTTCATATCCATAATCCAGATTTTCCACAGCAGGGGCAAAATCGGAATAAGCATTTGGGAGACCATGTTCCGTTTTATCAAGTCCCTGTATTTCTTCTTCTTTCGTTACCCTCAGTCCAACCGTCTTTTTAATAAGGAAGAAGGTCAACGTCATTACCAGGCCAACCCATAGAAGTATGGCTACAATTCCTAACAGCTGTATTCCCAGCAACCGAGCATCGCCGGTATAAAACAGTCCTCTTAAACCTGCAGGTGCATCAGGATTTGCCAACAGACCAACGGCAAGAGTTCCCCAAACTCCATTTGCAAAATGAACGCCCACAGCACCGACCGGATCATCTATGTGTAGTTTCAAATCCAGAAATTCTACAACTATTACAACTAAAAAACCGGAAACAATACCTATGATTGCAGAACCCAAAGCATCTACCGCATCACAGCCTGCTGTTACGCCTACCAGACCTGCCAGGGAACCGTTAAGACACATGGATACATCTGGCTTTCCGTTTCTTATCCAGGTAAAAAGCATTGTTGTGCAGGTGGCAACTGCCGGGGCAATTGTTGTAGTAACAAAAATGCTGGCAAGGGATTCGCTGTTCCATGCCGCTGCTCCGTTAAATCCATACCATCCAAACCAGAGAATAAAGCATCCTAGTGCTCCTAACGTAATGGAATGACCCGGAATAGCATTCACTTTTTTAATCTTTTTTTCCGGATCCCGGATATATTTTCCAAGGCGCGGTCCCACCATAATAGCTCCAATCAAAGCAGTGATTCCACCTACTGCATGTATTGCAGCGGAACCTGCAAAATCATGAAATCCCAATTGCATCAACCATCCCTGTGAATTCCATACCCATCCTGCCTCAACAGGATATACGAAAAGAGAAATGACTCCCGAATAGATACAATAGGATAAAAACTTTGTACGTTCCGCCATAGATCCGGATACTATGGTTGCAGCCGTAGCGCAGAAAACAAGATTAAATATAAAGGTCGGTGCATTTCCACTCTTTAGGAACGCTCCAAAGTTTGTCAGGATATCTAAGTTTGGTTTGCCAAAGATTCCCAACACATAGTCTTCCGCCATCATCAAGCTAAAACCTAACAATATAAACACTACTGTTCCGATACAGAAGTCCATTAGGTTCTTCATGATTATGTTTCCGGCATTTTTTGCTCTGGTAAAACCTGTTTCCACCATCGCGAAACCGGCCTGCATAAAAAAGACTAATGCTGCTCCAATAAGAAACCATACTCCGAATACTTCGGTAGTCACCGAGCTGTTTATTATTTTGGTAATCTCTTCAATGCCCATATTTCAATCTCCTTTTCTTTTTATTTAACGCTGAAAAGTAAATCTGCATAACTTGGATACGGCCAATAGGATTTTGCTGTCTTTGCTTCCGCCTGATCGCACATCAGTCTTAATTCGTTCATTTTTGGAATCAATTCATCGCGTATCCGGTAAGATTGATTTTCAACATCATCAATTACATGAACTTTATGCAGTTCTTCTTCTAACTCCTCCAGTTTCATTGCAATACAATCGTTTAAAGTGGAAAGTTTTTTTAATGTACTAGTCTCGTATCCATTTTTTATGCTCTCATCCACACGATGCTTAATATCTATTCTTTTAGCCAAATCAGCTGTATATGCTGAAATTGCCGGAACAATTCCCGTTTCTGCCATATCAATCATTGTATTAGCTTCAATCATGACTGTTTTACAATAGTTTTCCAGCATGATTTCGCACCTGGATTTAAGTTCTACCATGGAAAAAACTCCATGCCCAATCAACATATCTGTATTCTTTTTATCCAGAAGATGCGGCATGCAGTCCGGAGTCGTGCGATAATTCTTAAGTCCACGTTCTTCCGTTGCTTCCTTAATCCAGGTTTCGTCATAACCGTTTCCATTAAATAAAATCCGTTTATGTTCTTTAATTGCTTCGTGTATCAATTTCTGAAGCGCATCCTCAAAATTGTCTTGCTTCTCCAAATAATCTGCAAATTCTTTCAGACTTTCTGCTACAGCACTGTTCAGCATAATGTTTGTACATGCAATACTGTTTGAGGATCCCAGCATTCGAAATTCAAATTTATTACCAGTAAATGCAAATGGTGATGTACGGTTACGGTCCGTGGTATCCCTATTGAATTTTGGCAGGACATCAACACCAAGTTTCATCTGCTTTTTCTCGATGCCGGCATACGGAGCGTCCTTTTCGATTGCATCCAGTACAGCTGCAAGCTCATCTCCCAAAAAAATGGAAACTACGGCAGGAGGTGCCTCATTTGCGCCCAGACGATGATCGTTTCCTGCTGTTGCAACAGAAATTCGGAGTAAATCCTGGTAGTCATCTACTGCTTTTATTACTGCACACAAGAATAAAAGGAACTGTACATTTTCGTGTGGTGTTGCGCCAGGAGAAAGAAGATTAACTCCCTGATCTGTTGTCATAGACCAGTTATTATGTTTTCCGCTTCCATTTACTCCTGCAAAAGGTTTCTCATGGAGAAGACATACCAGCCCATGTTTTGCTGCAACTTTCTGCATTATTTCCATCGTCAACTGATTATGATCCGTTGCAACATTTGTAGTAGTATAGATTGGTGCAAGTTCGTGCTGTGCCGGAGCTACCTCGTTATGTTCTGTTTTTGCCAGAATACCTAACTTCCACAATTCCTTGTTTAAGTCTTCCATAAACTCCGCAACTCCTGGTTTTATTACGCCAAAATAATGATCATCCATTTCCTGTCCTTTTGGAGGTTTGGCGCCAAATAAGGTTCTTCCTGTAAAGCGCAGATCCGGACGTTTCTCATACATCTCTCTTGTTATCAGGAAATATTCTTGCTCTGGTCCGACGGAAGTGCTGACTCGTTTAACACCTTCGTTACCGAATAATCGAAGAACTCGTAGTGCCTGTTTATTAAGGGCCTCCATAGAGCGCAGAAGAGGTGTTTTTTTATCTAAAGCTTCACCTCCATAAGAACAGAATGCGGTCGGGATGCAAAGGGTTTTGCCTTTAATGAATGCATAAGATGTTGGGTCCCATGCAGTATATCCACGAGCTTCAAAAGTAGCACGTATTCCTCCCGACGGGAAAGAGGATGCATCTGGTTCTCCTTTGATTAATTCTTTTCCAGAAAACTCCATAATTACTCCTCCATCTGGGGAAGTGGAAATGAAGCTGTCATGTTTTTCTGCGGTAATACCTGTTAATGGCTGAAACCAGTGAGTGAAATGAGTCGCACCCTTGGAAATCGCCCAATCTTTCATAGCACCAGCAACCGCATTGGCAACGTTAATATCGAGTTCTCTTCCCTCATCAATCGTTTTCTTGAGAGATGAATAAATATCAGCGGACAAGGTTGCTTTCATTACTCTGTCATCAAACACCATACTTCCAAAATATTCAGAAACAGTTTTCATAATCGATTATTCCCTCCTTTTTTTGAAATAACGAATTCCATTTTTTCATAAAAAAGGCGTCTTTAACAGTAAATACCATTAAAGACGCCTTTGCCTTTTTGCATATGAATCTGACAAAAAAAGAAAAAAGCGGTTCCGAGTCCCAAAACCCGAAAACGCCTTTGCTTTCATAGACGGCATAATACACTATCGTTTTTTCTTTGTCAAGCCTTCTTTTTTTCATTTCTCGAAAACACTTTTCTGCCATTGCATAAAATGCGGCTTCCTAAGTTACCGCTTTTGATGTATTGCAAGAAGTTGAGATTGACAAATGGAAATTATTGTTGTAGGATAGCACGCAAATGAGCAAAGGCGTTCATTTTTGCACAATTATTTGTGTGAAAATGAGCGCCTTTTGTTTTTTGAAAGGAAAAAAGAAGTATGAAAAAAGAAGGGCAAATAAGAATTCCTTCCGGCTGCGCCATCGCTGCTCTCATCTCCAAAGAAGGAAATAAAATGACAGGCGAAAAAATAATTCATGCCATGGAACCAATGCATGATCGTTCGAATGGACTTGGCGGTGGGTTTGCCGGTTATGGCATATATCCTGATTACAAGGATTATTATGCCTTACACCTGTTTTTTGATACGCGGTCCACAAGAAAAGAATGTGAAGCCTTTTTAAAGACTCATTTTGAAATTGTGCAATCGGAAATAATTCCTACCAGAAAAATTCCTGCCATAACGGATGAGCCTATCATCTGGCGATATTTCGTTGCTCCGCTCCAGTCCCACTTAAGAGAAATGCAACTGGACGAGAGAGAATTTGTTGCCCGGACAGTGATGAAAATTAACAGCGAAATGAAGGGAGCTTTCGTTTTTTCCAGCGGGAAAAATATGGGAACCTTCAAAGCTGTCGGCTATCCGGAGGATGATGGGCCATTCTACAAGCTAGAGGAATATGAAGGATACTCATGGACGGCTCACGGCAGATATCCGACAAACACCCCTGGTTGGTGGGGCGGGGCTCATCCTTTTTCCCTTTTGGATTATTCCGTCGTGCATAACGGAGAAATTTCCTCCTATGATGCAAATCGTCGTTTCATAGAAATGTTTGGATATAAATGTACGCTACAGACAGATACAGAAGTCATTACCTACATTATGGACTATCTGATCCGAGTGCAAGGACTTCATTTAGAGGATGTTGCAAATATCGTAGCTGCACCGTTCTGGGATACGATTAAAAGAATCGAAGACCCAGCTGAAAAAGAAAGGCTTCTCTATCTGAGGAAAGTATTTCCAAGCCTTCTGATTACCGGCCCGTTTTCCATTGTATTCGGTTTTAACGGAGGCTTAATGGCATTAAATGACCGCTTAAAACTGCGATCGATGGTCGTCGGAGAAAAGGATGACAAAGTTTTCATCGCCAGTGAAGAAGCTGCAATCCGAACCATGGAACCTGATGCAGAAAACATATGGGCCCCGAGTGGTGGAGAACCCGTCATAATAAAAGTGAAGGATGGTGTTTAAGTATGAGCATAGAATATATTTTTCCGGAATTTGAAGTGGTCCGCCGTCCCGACCGATGCATTACCTGCAGGGTTTGTGAACGGCAATGTGCCAACGAAGTACATCGGTATGATGAGACTAGCGGCACTATGATAAGCGATGAATCAAAATGTGTTGACTGCATGCGTTGTGTTTCACTTTGTCCTACGCATGCCCTGAAGATTGTAAAAAGCGACTGTACATTCCGGGATAATGCAAACTGGCAGAACGATACAATCAAAGAAATCCATAAACAGGCAAATAGCGGCGGAGTCCTTCTCTCTTCTATGGGAAATCCAAAACCGCTTCCTGTATATTGGGACAAAATTCTAATCAATGCTTCACAGGTAACAAACCCGCCGATAGACCCTTTGCGGGAGCCTATGGAAACCCGGGTATTCCTCGGTAAAAAGCCAAAAAAGGTTGCTCTTGATTCAAATGGAAAAATAAAGTGCGATCTCCCTCCGCAGCTTGAATTATCCATGCCGGTCATGTTCTCGGCAATGAGCTACGGTTCCATCAGCTATAATGCCCACGCCTCCTTAGCCAGGGCGGCATCCAAGCTTGGAATTTTTTATAACACAGGAGAAGGCGGACTCCATGAAGACTTCTACTGTTACGGCGATAATACCATTGTTCAGGTCGCATCCGGTCGTTTCGGCGTTCATGAAAAATATCTCAGTGCCGGGGCTGCTATAGAAATCAAGATGGGGCAAGGTGCAAAGCCAGGTATCGGAGGTCATCTGCCGGGTACCAAAATCGTCGGTGACGTTTCCCGAACCAGAATGATTCCGGAGGGTTCTGATGCTATCTCTCCGGCTCCTCATCACGATATATATTCCATCGAAGATCTTCGTCAGCTTGTTTTCTCGTTAAAGGAAGCTACGGAATATAAAAAACCAGTCATCGTGAAAGTCGCAGCAGTTCATAATATAGCTGCAATTGCCAGCGGTATCGCCCGAAGCGGAGCTGATATTATTGCCATTGATGGCTTCCGCGGGGGAACTGGAGCTGCTCCTACCAGGACAAGAGACAATGTCGGCATTCCGATCGAGCTGGCTCTTGCAGCAGTTGACCAAAGGCTACGTGAAGAAGGAATCCGTGGGGATGTTTCCCTTGTAGTCGGAGGTTCTATCCGCAGCGCGTCAGATGTCGTCAAGGCAATTGCCCTCGGAGCTGATGCCTGCTATATTGCAACAGCGGCTGTTCTTGCACTTGGTTGCCATCTCTGCAGAAATTGCCAGAGCGGTAAATGCAACTGGGGAATTGCTTCCCAGCGTCCGGATCTTGTAAAACGTTTGAATCCGGAAATCGGTACAGAACGCCTCATTAATTTGATGACTGCCTGGAATCATGAAATTAAGGAACTGATGGGCGGAATGGGAATTAATTCCATTGAGGCACTTTGTGGAAACCGGCTTATGCTTCGCGGTGTAGGCCTGAATGAAAAGGAATTAAAAATTCTCGGCATTTCTCATGCCGGCGAATAGGAGTTTTATGAAACGAGTATATGTTAATGAAGAATGGTGTCTTGGATGTCACCTGTGTGAATAAAAGAGACTTTCATAACATGCATAGCTCCTGTA
>JAKSRL010000044.1 GCA_024403635.1 Lachnospiraceae bacterium
CTGCGCAGCAAACGATAGGCTCAGCTTTAGGTACAGAAACAGTGATGTGTTTCTCAGCGCCGTTGGTATCCAAGAATGCTCTGGAAATATTCACAATATCTTTTCCGTTCCACTGAAGAACCAATCTCGGGTCTGCAGTAACATCTGCAACCTTAACTGCCTGCAGGTTTTCTTCCTCTGCTAACTGGAGGAATCTCTCTAAATCTTTTCCTTCTACAACAACCGCCATTCTTTCCTGAGATTCAGAAATTGCCAGCTCGGTTCCATCCAAGCCTTCGTATTTCTTAGGAACAGCGTTCAGGTTGATTAACAAGCCATCTGCTAATTCTCCAATCGCTACGGAAACGCCGCCAGCACCGAAGTCATTACATCTCTTGATCATCTGGCTGGCTTCTTTATTTCTGAACAGTCTCTGAAGTTTTCTTTCTTCCGGAGCGTTACCTTTCTGTACTTCTGCGCCACAGGTCTCTACAGAGTGAGCATCATGGGCTTTGGAAGAACCAGTAGCACCACCGATACCATCACGGCCGGTGCTTCCGCCTAAAAGGATAACAACATCGCCTTCTTCTGGTCTTTCTCGTCTTACATTCTCAGCAGGAGCAGCCGCGATAACAGCGCCAACTTCCATGTGTTTTGCAGCGTAGCCTGGATGATACAGTTCATCCACGATGCCGGTAGTAAGACCAATCTGGTTGCCGTAAGAAGAATAGCCATGAGCTGCGTTGGTAACTAAGGTACGCTGTGGAAGTTTGCCCTGCATCGTTTCTGCGATCGGGGTTCTTGGATCTGCTGCGCCAGTTACTCTCATAGCCGCGTATACATAAGAACGTCCGGACAGCGGATCACGGCTTGCGCCACCGATACTAGTAGCTGCGCCACCGAACGGTTCGATTTCTGTCGGATGGTTGTGGGTTTCATTTTTGAACAGAAGGAGCCATGGCTCTTTTACGCCGTCCGCTTCTACTTCGATTTTCACGGTACATGCGTTAATTTCTTCCGACTCATCTAACTTGTCCAGCATCCCCTTTTGGCGTAAATATTTGGCAGCTAACGTACCGATATCGAAAAGACATACCGGTTTTTCGCAGTTCATTTCTTTCCGGACATCTAAGTATCCTTCAAAAGCCTTCTGCAGCTCTTCGTCTTCAAAAGTTACATCATCAATGATGGTGTTGAAGGTGGTGTGACGACAATGGTCGGACCAATAAGTATCGATAACTTTAATTTCCGTAATGGTTGGAGCCTTGCCTTCGGACTTAAAGTAATTCTGGCAGAATAACAAATCGTCAACATCCATCGCCAGACCGTTGGCTTTTACAAATTCTTCCAGACCTTCTTTATCTAAGTCATTAAATCCGGTTAAAACTTCAACTTCCGTTGGAATGTCATAAACAGCTTTAATGGTTTCCGGAAGTTCTAAGGAAGCTTCTCTCGCCTCTACCGGGTTAATCACATGTTTCTTAATCGCGACCAGTTCTTCTTCGCTGATGGTTCCATAAAGCACATAAACCTTTGCAGAAGCGATGTCTGCACGCTCGCCTTTGGAAATAAACTGGATGCACTGAGCTGCAGAATCTGCTCGCTGGTTAAACTGGCCCGGCAGGTATTCTACTGCAAATACGGTAGGTTCACCACAGCAGCAAGAATCTTTGCAGCACCCCTTTACTACATCTTCCAAAGTAGAGAACGTAAGGTCTGTCTGTGGCTCAGAGAAAACCGTTTTCACTGCCTTATTGAAAATATCTTCTTCTATATTTTCTGCATCGTAACGGTTCAGGACACGGACATAGTTCAGTCCTTCCACGCCTAACAGGTTTCTGCAGTCGGACTGCAGTCCAGCAGCTTCCTGCGCATATTCATTTTTCTTTTCAACGTAAATTCTGTAAACCATTGAGTGCCCGCCTTCCTATATCTGTTCTGAAATACTGGTTGTCAAAGTGAATCTTAGCAACGGATTCATATGATTTCTTAATCGCATCTTCCAGGTTGTCCGAGATTTCCGTAACGCCTAAAACTCGTCCACCATTGGTAAGAAGTTTGCCGTCTTTTAATTTTGCGCCGGCAACATACACTTTATCCCAAACTTCTTTCGGAATATCCATCTCGAAACCTTTTTCGTAGCTTACCGGATATCCTTCGGAAGCCATAATTACGCAGCATGCACTTCCATCCGAAAACTTAACTTCGGTATCCGCTAAGGTCTCGTTCGTCGTAGCCATCATGACCTCTAAGAGGTCGGATTCTAAGAGTGGTAACACAACCTGCGTTTCCGGATCACCGAAGCGGCAGTTATATTCAATCACCTTCGGTCCGTTTGGCGTTAGCATAAGACCGAAGTATAAGCATCCCTTAAAGGTTCTTCCTTCGGAATTCATCGCATTCATGGTAGGAATAAAAATCTTTTCCATGCACTCTGCAGCGATGGTCTCTGTATAGTATGGGTTTGGAGCGATGGTTCCCATACCACCGGTGTTCAGACCAGTGTCATTATCTCCTGCACGTTTATGGTCCATAGAAGAAACCATAGGAACTACCACTTTTCCATCGGTGAAAGAAAGGACGGAAACTTCCGGTCCGGTTAAGAACTCTTCAATAACAATCTGTTCGCCGCTCGCACCAAACTTTTTATCCTGCATCATAGAGATAACTGCCTCTTTCGCATTCTCTCTGGTTTCTGCAATGACAACGCCTTTTCCTAAAGCCAGACCGTCTGCTTTTACAACCGTAGGAATCGGAGCTGTCTCTAAATATTTGAGTGCTTCCTCCATGTTGTCAAAAGTTTCATATTCCGCGGTTGGAATGTTATATTTTTTCATCAGGTTCTTGGAGAACACCTTGCTTCCTTCAATAATTGCCGCGTTGGCTTTCGGTCCAAAGCAAGGAATACCTTTTTTCTCTAACACATCAACGCATCCTAAAACCAGAGGATCATCCGGAGCAACGATTGCGTAGTCGATTTTATTTTCTTCAGCGAATTTAGCGATTGCTGCAATGTCTTTCGCTTCAATATCTACACAGGTTGCGTCTTTTGCAATACCGCCATTTCCCGGCAGAGCAAAGATTTCGCTAACATTCTTGTTCTCTTTTACTTTCTTAATGATTGCATGTTCACGGCCGCCGCCGCCAACTACCATAACCTTCATACAAGTTCTCCCTTCTGATGATTTTAGTGATGGAATAATCTCATGCCAGTAAAGGCCATAACCATGTTGTAACCATTGCAACGATCAATAACGTCGCCATCTCTTACAGAACCGCCAGGCTGAGCTACATAAGTAACGCCACTCTTTGCTGCGCGGTCAATATTGTCGCTAAATGGGAAGAAGGCATCGCTTCCTAAGCAAACACCCTCAATTGAATTTAAATACTCTCTCTGCTCTTCGAAAGTAAAAGGCTCCGGACGTTCGGTAAAGTACTTCTGCCAATTCCCTTCTGCCGTAACGTCTTCTTCGTTTTTGTTAATGTACCCGTCGATGCAGTTGTCTCTGTCTGGTCTTCCGAGGGTCTCAATAAATGGAAGATTCCGTACACGAGGGCTCTGACGTAAGAACCAGGTGTCTGCCTTTCCACCGGCTAATCTGGTGCAATGAACTCTACTTTGCTGGCCAGCTCCTACGCCGATTGCCGTTCCGTCATACGCAAAAGCTACCGAGTTGGACTGGGTGTATTTCAACGTAATCAGGGCAACAACTAAATCTCTTGCCGCCTCTTCCGGAAGATCTTTATTTTCTGTAACAATGTTGTTCAATAAGTCTTTATTTATTTCGAAATTATTTCTTCCCTGCTGGAAGGTGACGCCGAATACCTGCTTCTTTTCCTGAGGGTTTGGAACATATTCCGGATCAATCTTAATAATGTTGTAGCTTCCTTTTCTCTTTGTCATCAGGATTTCTAATGCTTCTGGCTCATAGTCTGGAGCGATGATTCCGTCAGATACTTCTCTCTTAATCATGGTGGCGGTAATTACGTCACATTTATCAGAAAGGGCAATCCAGTCGCCAAAGGAGCACATACGGTCTACACCTCTCGCTCTGGCAAAAGCACATGCGATTGGAGAATCGTTAAGGCCTTCCACATCATCTACGAAGCAAGCTTGCTTTAATTCCTTAGAAAGAGGCAGTCCTAACGCTGCTCCCGCAGGACTAACATGTTTAAAGGATGCTGCTGCCGGCAAGCCTAATTCTGCCTTCAGTTCTTTTACTAACTGCCAGGAATTTAAAGCGTCCAAGAAGTTAATATAGCCCGGTCTTCCGCTTAAGATTTCGATTGGGAGCTCGTTTCCGTCTTCCATAAAAATCTTTGCCGGTTTCTGGTTTGGATTACATCCATATTTCAGTTCAAACTCGTTCATGTTCTCGGCCTTTCTATTTATTTTTATTCAGCATTCTGTTCTGTACTTCTTTTGTTTTTAAGTTAACGAATCTTACATACAGGGAAATCTTGTTGTCTTCATTTAAAGCGTTCCAGATTTCTTCTGCTACTTCGTCAATGTTGTTTCCTAATGCAACTCGTTCCGGTTCGCCTTGGAACGTAGGAATCGGATTCCCATCACATACATAGGTATGAAGGAAATGTCCTAAGCCAGCTAAGGATGGATAATCAAATCCATACCGGTTGCATGCGGTTCCTTCTGCATCCGCACTCTTTAAGATACTCATGCTATAAGTAAAGTCGTCGTTCACAAACTCTAACATCGCAGAAATTCTTGGCGTGAAATTCGGTCCGTCCGGCTCAAATTCTCTTACGGTTAAGGAAGAATGGAAATTCTTTCCAGCCTGCAAGCCTTCATATACAGTATCGGTCTGATCGCCATTGGTAACGATCAGTTTGTTCTCATAATCTCTTAACGCAGCATAGATGATCAGGCTCGGATCCTCTAATTTGCTTGGATCAAAGGCTTCCGTAAAAACAGCTCCGTCTCTCTCTACAAAAACTCTGTTCCGGGAGTTTGCGCTGCGACCCATAATAAAGTAAGCTGCAATGGCATTCTCCCCATCGGTACTCTTTCCTACGATAATGCCACGGCCTGGGTACGTGTTGCCATCTAACAGATTTCCGATTGAATTGATTTTGTAAATGTCCATAGCCTCTCCCTTTCTGCTTCTCTATTTCATTTCTGAGCAGACTTTCTCAATAGCCTTTGGAAGGATAATCCATTCCGCCTGCTCCATAACTCTTCTCTGTAATACTTCCGGAGTATCGCCGTCTTCCACAGAAACGGCTTTCTGGAAAATGATTTCTCCACCGTCCGGAATTTCATTTACGAAATGTACGGTAGCACCCGTAACTTTTACACCTTTCTTTAAGGCCTCTTCATGTACTTTCAAGCCATAGTATCCTTTGCCACAGAAGGAAGGAATTAAAGAAGGGTGAATGTTTAAGATTCTCTTTGGAAATTCTTTGGTGAAATTCTCGCTTAATACCGTCAGGAATCCCGCTAAAACTACCAGGTCGATGTTCTCCTCATGAAGTGCTTTGATCACACGACTTTCGATGTCTCCGTCTTTTTTTGTAAACGCCATAGCTTTTATGCCAGCATTTTTCGCACGCTCTAATGCGTAAGCGTCTTCGTTGTTCGAGATAACTAAAACAACTTCTCCACTGGTAATAATGCCAGACTGTTCTGCGTCAAGGATAGCCTGAAGATTGGTGCCTCCACCGGAAACTAATACTGCGATTCTCTTTTTCTTTTCCATAAAATTTTCCGTTTATCAACTATGTTAGCCGGCTCCAGTAAAAACCAAAGCCGGCCATTTCTTATTTAATCACTACTTTTTCGTCTGATTGAATGATTTCGCCCATAATGTAAGCAGCTTCGCCTTCTGCATTTAAGAGTTCTACTGCTTTGTCGGCGTCGTCTTTGTCTACAACGATGCTCATACCAACACCCATGTTAAAGGTATTAAACATGTCTCTCTCATCAATGCCGCCTTCCATGCTGAGCATGTCAAAGATTGGAAGGATTTTCACTGCCTGCCGTTCGATTGCTGCACCATAGCCTTCCGGAATGCTTCTTGGAATATTCTCATAGAAGCCACCACCGGTGATATGGGAGATTCCCTTTACGGTTACATTTTCTAACAGTTTTAATACAGGTTTTACATAAATTTTCGTAGGAGTCAGTAAGGTTTCGCCTAGAGACTTTCCACCTAACGCTTCTACTGGCGCGTTCATATCGCGATTTTCCACATCGAATACTTTTCTTACCAGAGAGAATCCGTTGGAGTGAACTCCGCTGGATGGAAGGGCGATTACTACATCTCCCGCCTTCATGGTCTTGTTGTCGATGATTTTGCTCTTATCTACAACGCCGGTCGAATAACCTGCTAAGTCATATTCCTCTTCTGGATAGAACCCAGGCATTTCTGCAGTTTCGCCGCCGATTAAAGCAGCTCCTGCCTGAACACAGCCTTCGCTGACGCCTTTCACGATATCCGCGATTCTTTCCGGATAGTTTTTTCCACAAGCAATATAGTCTAAGAAGAATAACGGTTTCGCACCACAGCAGATAATGTCGTTTACACACATCGCAACACAGTCAATTCCTACGGTGTCATGCTTATCCATGAGAAACGCAATCTTCAGTTTTGTTCCTACACCATCTGTACCACTGACTAAAATCGGTTTTGTCATTCCTTCCAGGTCCAGTTCAAAAAGTCCGCCGAATCCGCCAACATCGGAGCAAACGCCCTTTGTCATGGTTTTCGCAATATGCTCTTTCATCAACTCGACAGAGCGATATCCTGCTGTAATATCAACGCCTGCGCTAGCATAAACATCTGATCTTGATTCCATTACTCTTCCTTTCCGTTCCAACAATATGTGCATAATTTACAAGGTTCGAGACCAATGGCTTCTGTCAGTCCTTCTAAAGACTGGAATTCCAAAGAAGCAAAATTAAATTTCTCACAGATGACTTTTCGTAATTTCTTGCCTCTCTCGGTCTTTCCATTGGAATATTCTTCCATGTACTTGAATCCTTCTTCGCCTTCTAACTCCATGATGACTCTTCTGGCAATCAGTTCCATTTCACTTCTTCCCGTAGAGAAATCCAGATATTTGCAGTTATACATAATCGGAGGACAAGCCGATCTCATATGTACTTCTTTTGCTCCGTTTTCGTATAAGAACTCAACGGTTTCTTTTAACTGGGTTCCGCGGACGATGGAATCATCAACGAACAAAAGCTTCTTATCCTTAATCAGCTCCTTTACCGGAATCATTTTCATTTTTGCAATACGGTTTCTGGATACCTGATTTCCCGGCATAAAGCTTCTGGACCAGGTCGGCGTATATTTAATAAAAGCACGGGCAAAGGTTTTTCCACTTTCGTTGGCATAGCCAATAGCATGTGGAGTACCGGAATCTGGAACGCCGCCAACATAATCGATGTCCGCAGCCAGACCAGTTTCTTTATCCATCTTGGCCATGATTTTTCCGTTCTCATATCTCATGATTTCGACATTCCTTCCTTCATAGGATGCCGTTGGATAACCATAATATGCCCATAGAAAGGCGCAGATTTTCATCTTTCCACTGCCTTCAAATAATACTTTGATTTCTGTAGGGGAAATTTCTACGATTTCTCCCGGACGCAGCTCTTTATAGGTTTCAAAGCCCATCTTCTCGTATACGTAAGACTCGAAAGAGAAAGCGAAGCCGTCTTCTCTCTTTCCAATCAGAATCGGGAGACGTCCGTAATAATCACGGGCTGCAAGAATGGTTCCATTTTCCTGAATCAGTACGATGCTGGCGGAACCATCAATGATACTCTGAACATAACGGATACCATCTACGAAATTTCCTTTCTGGTTAATCAGTGCTGCGATTAATTCTGTGGTGTTAATTTCTCCACCGGTTTTCGCATCGAAATGACCGTTAATCTCATTAAAGAATTTCTCTAACAGCTCATCAGTGTTTACGATTTTCCCCAGCACGCAAATGGCAAACGCACCGAATTTCGTACGGATTAATAACGGCTGAGGCTCGCTATCGCTGATGCAGCCAATGGCTGTAGTGCCTTTCATTTCGGACAAAACATCTGCAAATCTCGTACGGAAGGGAGAGTCTTCAATGTTATGAATTTCTCTCTGTAAACCTAACGTCTTATCATAAGCAGCCATACCAGCTCGCCTGGTTCCCAGATGAGAATGGTAATCGGTTCCGAAGAAAACATCTTCTATGCAGTCTTGGTTTGAAACTATTCCAAAGAATCCGCCCATTTAAGTGCCCCCTATGCAAAGAATAATTTTGATAATGTCATTGGATCGATATATTCGCCGTCTTTGTAAACTCTCATGTTACCGGAAGCAATTTCGTCGATTAACATAACTTCGCCGTCTTTTCCATAACCAAATTCGAATTTAATATCATAAAGTACTAAGCCTTTTTCTGCTAAGTCGTCTGCAACGATCTTTGTGATCTGCTTGGTTTCTTCTACAAGGTCTTCATACTGTTTTTCTGTCATAACACCTAAAACTACCAGGCCGTCTTTTGTGATCAACGGATCGCCCTTTTCGTCGTTCTTTAACGTAGTTTCAACGTAAGATGGAAGGTCAGCTGCTTCTTCTACTAAATCAGAATATCTTCTGTAGAAGCTTCCTACTGCTTTGTTTCTGCAGATAACTTCCAGACCTTTTCCAAATACAGTAGCAGGAAGAACTTCCATAGTTGTGTCGTTAAGGTTGGCGCTTACATAGTGAGTCTTCAGGCCAGCTGCATTGATTTTCTCAAAGAAGTAAATAGACATTCTTAAGTTAACATCGCCTACGCCTTCAATTGTCAAGCCTACTGAGTTTTCTCCCGGATCGAAAACGCCGTCTTTTCCTGTGCAATCATCTTTGAATTTCAGAAGATAATTGCCGTTTTCAAGTTCAAATACATTTTTTGTTTTGCCTGTGTAAACTAACTTGTTTTCCATTTTCGTTCTCCTTACTCTAATTATTTAATTTTCTATCTTTCTCAAGGACTTTTTCAGCGTCCTTAATTCTTTTGTCATCAAGTTTCTTCGCTAATTCCGCATCCTCTACTGCGAGGATCTGAGCGGCTAAGAGGGCTGCATTGGCAGCTCCGTTAATCGCTACCGTAGCAACGGGAATTCCGCTCGGCATCATAACGGTGGAAAGAAGGGCATCCATTCCGTCAAGAACGGAACCCTTGCAAGGGATTCCGATAACCGGTAAGGTGGTGTTTGCTGCGATGGCTCCTGCCAGATGTGCTGCCATTCCGGCGGCCGCAATAATGGCGCCAAATCCATTTGCTCTGGCATTTAATGCGAAGTCTCTTGCTTCTGCAGGGGTACGGTGAGCTGAATAAACATGAGCTTCATAAGGAATTTTCAGTTCTTCTAACATATCCATAGCTTTCTGGACGATAGGAAGATCCGAGTCGCTGCCCATGATAATTCCGACTTTTTTCATCTTACTCTCCTCTCCTATTTCATCGGTGTGTTGTCTTTCTGGATAACATCATGTGCGCCACCTTCTACGATACTTGTCGCAGAAACCAGAGTCAGTTTCGCTTTCTTCTGAAGCTCCGGAATGGTTAAAGCACCACAGTTGCACATGGTGGATTTTACTTTGCTTAAAGAAAGAGCTACGTTGTCTTTCAGGCTGCCTGCATAAGGAACATAGGAATCTACGCCTTCTTCGAAGGAAAGTTTTGCATCACCGCCTAAATCATAACGCTGCCAGTTGCGGGCTCTTGCAGAACCTTCGCCCCAGTACTCTTTGTAATAAGTTCCGTTAATACTTACTTTGTTGGAAGGGCTTTCGTCGAATCTGGCGAAATATCTTCCTAACATCATGAAGTCTGCACCCATAGCTAATGCTAAGGTCATGTGGTGGTCGAAAACGATACCGCCGTCGGAACATACTGGAATATAAATACCAGTCTCTTCGAAGTATCTATTTCTTTCTGCACAAACATCGATGATGGCCGTAGCCTGGCCACGGCCAATTCCTTTGGTCTCACGGGTGATACAAATAGAACCGCCACCGATACCAACTTTAATGAAGTCTGCGCCACATTCTGCTAAAAAGCGAAATCCGTCAGCGTCTACAACATTACCAGCACCAACTTTTACCGTGTCGCCGTAGTTTTCACGGATCCATCCGAT
This sequence comes from Lachnospiraceae bacterium, assembly GCA_024403635.1. GTDB lineage: Bacteria > Bacillota > Clostridia > Lachnospirales > Lachnospiraceae > RGIG5612. Next base: position 10,118 of record JAKSRL010000044.1, read on the forward strand.
GGTACGTTTCTGCCACTCAGAGAAACCTTCGGAAGAGTCGATACAAAGAACATCTGCGCCAGCCTCTAATAAAGCAGGAACTCGTTCTGCGTAATCTCTGGTATTGATACCAGCACCAACGATATATCGTTTTGTGTTGTCTAATAATTCGTTTGGATTTTGTTTATGAGAATCGTAGTCTTTGCGGAAGACGAAATAGCAGAGTTTGCCGTCTTCACTAATGATAGGTAAAGCATTCAGCTTGTGATCCCAGATGATGTCGTTCGCTTCCTTCAGGCTGGTTCCTTCCGGAGCAGTGATAAGTTTTTCTTTTGGAGTCATGAACTCTTTGACTTTGCAGGTAAGTTCCATACGGCTTACTCTGTAGTCGCGGCTGGTAACAAGTCCAACCAATTTTCCGTTCTGCGTACCATCTTCGGTAACCGCCATCGTGGAATGTCCGGTAGCCTCTTTCAAAGCGATAACATCTTTCAAGGTGTCCTCCGGGCTTAAGTTGGAGTCGCTTGGCACAAATCCAGCTTTGTAATTCTTTGCGCGATTGACCATGGCCGCCTCTTCTTCGATTGTCTGGGAGCCATAGATGAAGGATACGCCTCCTTCTTTTGCCAGCGCAACCGCCAGAGCATCTCCGGAAACAGACTGCATGATTGCAGATACCAGCGGAATGTTCAAAGAGATTGCCGGCTCTTCGCCTTTTTTGTATTTAACTAATGGTGTTTTTAAACTTACGTTGGCCGGTATACATTCCGCGCTGGAGTAGCCAGGAATCAACAGATACTCATTAAAAGTATGCGACGGCTCATTGATGAAGCTTGCCATATTTTCCCTCCTTATATTGTTGTTATCAAAATTTTATCACAGCCTTTTTAGGGGAACAACGGACAAGGTATACAAACTTTTTTTATTTTTTCGCAAATAATATAAAAAAGGACCAAAAAGAAATTGAAGACATTAGAAAATAGAACGTTAGGCGAGCTTAAAATTGCATAAAAAGAGAAAAAGAGCTATAGTATTTTTAGGTATTGGAACGCTCGATTTTGAAACGTTACATTGGCCGAAATTCCAAAGTAGAGAAAGAGAAAAAAACATGTTTTGAGCATCTGGTTGGAAAGACTATGAAGTTATCGATACCTGTGCCGGCGAGAAGCTGGAACGTTGGGGAAAATATGTTCTCCTTCGTCCGGACCCACAGGTTATTTGGAATACAAAGAAGCAAGTTCCGGAGTGGAAAAGGTTAAATGCCCACTATCACCGCTCCGCCAAAGGCGGCGGCGAATGGGAGTTCTTCTCTTTACCGGAACAATGGCAGATTCATTACGACTTAAAAGGCTTAAAGGACGGACGTTTGACCTTCAACTTAAAGCCGTTTAGTTTTAAGCACACCGGCCTTTTCCCAGAGCAGTCAGTCAACTGGCAATGGTGCTCCGATTTGATTGCAGGAGAAATCGCTGCCAGACGGAAAAAGCCTGGCGAAATTAAAGTCTTAAACCTCTTCGCTTATACGGGCGGCGCTACCTGCGCCTGTGCCAAAGCGGGAGCGCATGTTACCCATGTAGACGCTTCCAAGGGCATGGTTGCTTGGGCGAAAGAAAATGCCAAAGACTCTGGTATTGCAGACGAAAGACTTCGCTGGTTAGTAGACGATTGCCAGAAATTCGTGGAACGGGAAATCCGCCGCGGCAATAAGTACGATGCCATTATTATGGACCCGCCTTCTTATGGTCGAGGCCCGAAAGGTGAAATCTGGAAGATGGAAGATAATATCTTTGAGTTCATCAAACTCTGCGCACAAGTGCTGAAAAAAGATGCACTCTTCTTCCTCATCAACTCCTACACCACCGGTCTTCAGCCAGCAGTTTTAACATACATGCTGGAGACGGTTTTAACCAAGGAGTTCGGTGGCAGCGTAAGCTGTGACGAGGTCGGCCTTCCCGTCAGCTGCAACCAGTTAGTATTGCCAGCCGGCGCTTCCGGAAGATGGAGCAAGTAATGATTGCTTTTCAACAAGCATCTCGCGCGCTTTTCAACAAGCGGTTTCTAAAATACTCAGACGGTGTTCGTGAAAAAATACGAGTTGTCGGTTGATAAAAAAGTCATTTTATGATACTTTCTTATAGTGCTTTTATGCATATGCCTCAATAGCTCAGTCGGTAGAGCACTTCACTCGTAATGAAGGGGTCGCAGGTTCAAGTCCCGTTTGAGGCTGTTTCATTAAGGAATTACATTTCAACACCCTGTAGGTGCGTTGAAACTCAGGCGTGTTACAGCGCCTGTTTTTGCTATTCGGCGTCAAATTTGCTTTAGGAGGCTGGTTTGCTTATGGAGCAAATTCAGTTTTTGACGTAGCTCAGCTTTCTATACAATCGCGCCCTGGGAAAAATATTGGGAGGGAAAATTATGTTAACACCAAAAGAGAATTACCGATTAAGAATTAACGGCGAAACACCGGAATGGTTTCCAATGCACGGATACCGCCAGGCAGATTCCTGCTGCCTGATGCCACGTATGAACAAAGAGTTTATCGCTCGTCACTTCGTATTTGATGGCGAAGAGCCATATCAGTACGGCGATAACATTTACCGAAGCGACTGGTTTGACCTTGACTGGGAATTCGTTCCTGCAGTAGGCGGCTCCACCGTTCATCCAGGCGCACCAAAGGTTCCGGATATTACCCATTGGGAAGATTATGTATCCGTTCCTACCATCGATATGTTCGATTTCGCAGACTGCTACGAGAAAAACAAAGACTACGTGAAGAAAGACCTGTGGTCTGAGACGATTATCATGACCGGTTTCTGGGAGAGACTAATGTCTCTGATGGATGTTGAAAACGCAGCAGTTGCTATGATCGACGAAGAACAGCAGGAAGGTATTCATCGCCTCTTCGATCAGCTGTCTGATTTTTATTGCCAGTACTTCACAGAGATGAAGAAATACTTCGATTTCGACATGGTACAGATTCATGATGACTGGGGTCATCAGCACAGCACCTTCTTCTCACCAGATACTGCACGTGAGATGATTGCTCCTTACTTCAAGAAAGTTGCTGATTGTGTACATGGACTCGGAATGAAATTCGAGCTTCATAGCTGCGGTAAGAATGGTCCTATGGTTCCTGTTTACATCGAGATGGGCATCGACCT
>JAKSRL010000045.1 GCA_024403635.1 Lachnospiraceae bacterium
AGCCAAAGAACCTGTGTGAAGCCTTTTTCTTCTGCACGGTCACCGGCACGAAGGGATGCTGCATAGTTTCCACCACATTTTGTGAAGCCGGTACCACCACGTACGGCACGAACGTCTTCGTCTTCAATCATAATCTTTACAGGAGCCATTCCTTCTGGATAATAAGCTCCGGATGGGCTAAGAATAATCATGAAACGAGCATGGGAAATTCCATGAACGCCCAGATGCTCATCATCACCAATCATAAATGGGCGGATGTAAAGGCTTGTTCCATCTTCATGAGGAACCCAGTCTTTGTCGATGGTTACTAAGGTTTCGATTGCCTGAACAATATCTTCTTCCGGAATCGTAGGCATTGCCATACGGATTGCAGAGTTGTTTAAACGTCTTGCGTTTTCAATCGGACGGAACAGACGGATGCTTCCATCTGCTGCACGGTAAGCTTTCAGGCCTTCAAAAATTTCAACGGCATAATGAAAAACTGTGGATGCCGGATGCACGCTGAGGTTTCCAAAAGGAATGATTCTGGCATCTTCCCAGCCTTTTCCTTTGTACCAATCCATGACAAACATGTGGTCTGTAAATACTTTACCAAAACCTAACTTGCTTTCATCTGTAGGTTTCTGAGCCGGATTAGGGTTCTTTTCAATTCTAATTTCCATACGATTTCCTCCGCTTATTTTTGGGATTTTCTCCCGCGTGTTTATTTATTTTCAAAGACCAAGCCTTTTCGCCGCATCTTCTCTCATCTTATATTTCAAAACTTTTCCCGCTGCATTCATTGGAAATTCATCCATTAATTCAATATACTTCGGTACTTTATGCCGAGCCAGGCGTTCCGTAATATACTTACGAAGTTTCTCTTCCGTTAAGCCGCTTCCCTCTTTCGCGATAACGCAAGCCATAACTTCTTCTCCATATGTCTTGTCCGGAACACCAATGACCTGAACATCCTGAACATCTTCATGGGTGTAAATAAATTCTTCGATTTCCTTCGGATAAATGTTCTCACCACCACGAATGATCATATCCTTCAGACGACCGGTTATTTTGTAATAACCCTGTTCATCACAACAAGCTAAATCTCCGGAATGAAGCCATCCCTCCGCATCAATTGCTGCGGCTGTCGCATCCGGCATCTTATAGTAACCTTTCATGATGTTATATCCTCTGGAGCAGAACTCACCATTCTGTCCTGGCGGAAGAATTTCTCCCGTCTCCGGGTCAATAATCTTGCACTGAATATGTGGGAAAGCATTACCAACCGTATCACATCTCTTATCCAGAGGATCGGTCCAGGAAGACATCGTATTTCCCGGAGCGGACTCGGTCTGGCCATAGACCTATACGATGCCCGTCATATGCATTTCAGCCTCTCTCGCTGCCCGACGCATCACCTCCGGAGGGCAACCAGCACCCGCCATAATACCGGTTCTCATATGAGAAAAATCTGTCTTGCGATAATCCGGATGATTAAACATCGCAATAAACATCGTCGGAACACCATTAAAGCAAGTAATCTTTTCCTGATTAATACAAGCTAAAGAACTCTTTGCGGAAAAATATGGAAGTGGGCAAAGCGTGGTTCCATGGGTCATAGACGCGGTCATGGAAAGTACCATACCGAAACAATGGAACATCGGCACCTGAATCATCATGCGGTCTGCCGTAGAAAGACCCAGACGGTCACCAATACATTTTCCGTTATTTACTACGTTATAGTGAGTCAACATAACTCCTTTCGGGAAGCCCGTGGTACCGGAGGTATACTGCATATTTACTACATCATCTACCTTAACCTCTGCTGCCATTTTTGCCAGTTCCTGAGTGGAAACATTTTCACAGCAATCCATAGCTTCCTCAAAGGTTAAGCAACCCGGCATAGAAAAGCCTACCGTAATTACATTCCTTAAAAACGGAAGAGCCTTGCAATGTAATGGCTTTCCAGGCTCTGACTCTTTTATTTCCGGACAAAGCTCGTTAATGATGTCTCTGTAATTCGGGTCACGGCGTTCATCAATCATAATCAGCGTATGGGTATCGGACTGTCGGAGCAGTTGCTCTGCCTCATGAATTTTATAAGCCGTGTTTACGGTTACCAGAACGGCACCAATTTTCGCTGCTGCCCAAAAAGCAATGTACCAGGCAGGAATATTGGTTGCCCAAACAGCAACTTTATATCCATGCTTAACGCCCAAACTCATCAAAGCACGGGCAAAGCGGTCTACATCTTCTTGAAACTCGCGATAGGTGCGCGTGTAATCTAAGGTCGTATAAAGGAAGGCATACTGATCTGGAAATTCGTAGGCTATGCGGTCCAGAACCTGAGAAAAAGTAAGAGAAATCAGCTCATCTTTTCTCCATACATACTGACCACTTCCATCATGGTTCAGATACAGGGTCGGCTTCTTGCCGCGAGTATCGCCAAACCGGTTCATATAGTTGCTAAAGAATGGAAGTACAATTCCCGGATCTGTAATCTCGCTGATATATTCCGGTTTCCAAACCAGAGAAATAAATCTGTTATAGTCTATAGAACCTAAAGCTCTCATTAAATCATCAATTGGAAAGGTTCCTTCTCCCGGAAGGTTATAGGTTCCGTCATCGTTCAAGTCTCTTAAATGAACATGTTTCACATAAGCGCCCAGATTGGTAATGGTATCGGACGGGGTTTCCTTTTGATCCCGGTAGGTATGCTGGGAATCCCATAAAACGGCAAGATTGTCACTTGCAAAAAAATTCATCAAACTACGAAGCTTGGCAGAGTCCGCATAAAGGCCCTCGGTAGCAATCAAAAGAGTGATTCCGAACCGTTCTGCTTCCGGCAAAAGGTTCTCAACATTGGCATACACCAGTTCTTCCGCCTCGGTCTCTGCTTTCACAGCAACATACGGACTCTTCAAGGAAGATGCGATTTCCATGGTGTCCAGAATGGAATTCCTAACGTCTTCCTTGTCAGAACTAATATCTAAGGAGGTATCAATACAAGGAATTGTCAGTTTATTATTTCTCAAAAATCTGGACGTTGCCTGAATATTATATTCGTTTAAAGGACCTCCCTTTCCAACCAGCGCATCCTGTTTATGCACGTTGTAAAGCTCCAGCCCTTCATATTTATTTTCTAAGGTAGTATCAATCAGTTCCTGCCAGGAAAGAGTGTTCCACCCTCTTGTGGAGAAAGTAAGTCTCATTTTTCTTCCTCCTCAAAGACAATTTTATTTACCGCATTAATATAAGCACGAATACCGCTGCCGATAATGTCGGTAGAAATTCCTCGTCCGGAATAAAGCTTTCCGCCGGAACGAAGGCGTACTACGGTTTCACCCATCGCCTCATGTCCTTCGGTTACGGACTTAATCTGAAAATCATCCAGTTCAAAATGTCTTCCTAAGATCTGCTCAATCGCAAGGAACGCTGCATCAATTGGACCATCGCCCAAGCAGACGCTTTCTAAAACTTTGCCATCTTTAACTAATTTCATATGAGCACTGGCGGTGATTGCATTACCAGAGTTAATAATAAAATTCTCAATAGAATAGGTTGCAGGAACCTGCATTGCTGCAGATGCGATGATGGCATCCAATTCTCTAGAGCCAACCTGCTCTTTCTTTTCTGCGATATGAGTGAAGGCATTATAAACGCGTACGGCGTCTTCTTCACTTAACTCGTAGCCTAACTGTTTTGCTGCCTGAGTGACTGCTGCCATATCATCCTTCGCAGTCAGGAATACTCCTTCTTCTTCCCGAACACCAAAATCAAACGGCGAACGGTCCGAACGAGTGGTTTCGCAGATTTCATGAATCTGGGAAATGATTCGCTGCATTTCTGTAGTCTTTACATTCGTAAAGGCATCCAAGCTATCTCCTCTTGCAGAAAGGACGGCTACAATTTTATCTAATTCGGTTGTCTTAGTACCGCCGGCACAGGTCTTGATTTCATCGGCACCCGCACGGATAGCGGCTGCGCAACTAGCGGTAGCCATGTAAAGATCATTGGCACAACGAACGCCTAAAGCTACATTCTCCGGTACCTTTGCCCGAATGGTTGAAATTCTTTCATATACTTCATCTGGAAGTAAGCTTCCTTCTGCATCACAGACTGTAATTACATTTGCCCCAGCTTCCAAAGCCACATCAATTGCCTGGAACAGGAACTCCTGCTCGCTGCGAACTGCATCTTCTGCGATGAATTCTACATTCTCCGCATACTGTTTACAGGAACTTACCGATTCTTTAATCAGTTCTAATACTGCTGCTGGTTTTCTTCGGCAAATATATTCCATCTGTACCGTACTTACAGGGATTACTACCTGCATGCGATAAGAAGGAGCGTCCTTCAGTGCAGCATGAACTTTTGCTGCACTTTCTTTGTCTTCCGGATCAACTAGTACCGCGATACAAGCATTTTTGACCGCGGTAGAAATTGCCTTGATTAACAGGCTATCGGTTTTTTCATTTGCAATTGCCCCAGCTTCGATAACATCCACATGTAGGCGGTCTAACAGCTTTGCGAGCTCGATTTTCTCGCGGAAATTCAGGGCGTTGCGCCCGGAATCAAGTGCGGTATTAATAGTAACGTCGCTGATACGGATGTTTTTCATTGAATTTTCTCCTTAATTATTTTGAAAGATAATGTTCAAACGCTTGCATGTTCATGGCAAGAAATTTTTCCTTACGGCCAGAGAACATGTGCTCGATTTCTTTACGGATCGTATCCGGTTCTACAACATGAGTTTCATTCAGGATGGCACCTAGCATGATCATGTTGGCTGCTTTTTCATTTCCAAGCTCTGCAGCGATATCGTTTGCTGCAACTTTTACAGATTTTACATCGCTTCTGGAAGTATCAATACTTACCAGAGAGCTGTTAATCATAATTAATCCGTCTGGAACAACCATCGGCTCAAACTTAACGAGAGATGGCAGGTTCATAGCTACTAACACATCTGCTTCGTTGATTAACGGACAGCTGATTGGCTTGTCCGAAACAACAACGGTACAGTTCGCAGTACCGCCACGCATTTCAGGTCCATAGGAAGGAAGCCATGTTACTTCTTTTCCTTCTTCCATTGCAGCTTTTGCAATCATCTGGCCGATTGCCAGGGTTCCCTGTCCGCCGCTGCCGGCGAAAAACATTTTCATCTTCATAATCAAAAGCCCTCCGGAGTTCTAAAATTCTGGACTGGATAATATTCTGCCATATCCGAAGCAACCCATTTCAGAGCGTCTTCTGGGGACATTCCCCAATTGGTAGGACATGCAGAAAGGAATTCGATAAAGGTGAATCCAAGTCTTGCTTCCTGAATATCAAATGCCTTCTCAATAACTTTCTTTGCTTTTCTTACGTTTGCTGGAGTGTTCAAAATTACTCGTTCTACAAAAACTGCTCCCGGAATAGTTGCCAGCATTTCACAAACTCTTAAAGGAAGTCCGGCCTGCTCTACGGTACGTCCATCAACCGCCGTGGTAGCTCTTTGACCAATCAGAGTCGTAGGAGCCATCTGGCCACCCGTCATACCATAAATTGCATTGTTGATAAAGAAGGTCGTGAACTTCTCGCCTCTATGAGCAGCATGAACGATTTCACCTGCTCCTATCGAAGCTAAATCACCATCGCCCTGATACGTAAAAACGACTTTATCTGGGTGAACACGACGGATACCTGTAGCAATTGCAGGAGCTCTTCCGTGAGTAGATTCACACATATCAATATTCATAAAGTTATGAGCGTTAATGGAGCATCCAATTGGAACTACACCAATGGTGCGTCCTAAATCTCCTCTTTCTTCCAGAACTTCCATGATAAGACGGTGTGCAATACCATGAGAGCAACCTGGACAATAACTTGTATCTACAGGGAGCATTCCCTTTGTTGGTTCAAATATTGTTTTCATTTCAGTCCCTCCAAATGTTTGATTGCTCTATCTGCAATTTCAAGTGAGGACGGAACAACTCCGCCGGTACGATGAATCAGCCGAACCGGGAACCGTCCGTTAACTGCAGCCTTAACGTCCTGTATCATTTGACCCATGCTAAGCTCCGTTGAAATAACAACCTTTGTCTTAGGACCGATTTCATCAAAAGCTTTGTCTGGGAATGGCCATAAGCTGATCGGACGAATTAATCCGGCTTTAATGCCGCGTTCTTCCAGAATTTCAATAGCTTCTGCGCATAAACGGGACATGGTTCCGAATGCAACAAATACGATTTCCGCATCTTCCAGATTCATGGAGCTGTAACGAACCAGTTCCTTTTCTGCTTCTGCGTATTTCTCAAACATATGCTCAACATGAGACTCTAATACATCCGGTACGAGGCGAAGGGAGAAAACAACATTTCTTCCTTCGTGATTATCGGTTCCGGTGATTGCCCATGGTTTCTTTTCGCTAATCTTGTCTACAGGCGTAATTTCCTTCTGTGGAGGAAGTTCTACCGGCTCCATCATCTGGCCGATCATACCATCGGCAAGGATAAGGACTGGATTACGATATTTCTCAGCGATATCAAAGCTTTCATAAATCATGTCAACGCATTCCTGAATTCCAGAAGGAGCGAAAACCGGAATCTTAACATCGCCATTGTAACCGCCTCTGGTTGCCTGGAAATAGTCTGCCTGACCTGGCTGGATACCACCAACACCAGGGCCGCCTCTGGATACATTTAATGCAACGATTGGAACTTCCGTACTGCAGATAAATCCAAGACCTTCCTGCATTAAAGCAAGACCTGGAGAACTGGTAGAAATAAATACACGGCCGCCTGCAGCAGCAGCTCCATAAGCCATGTTCACAGCTGCCAGTTCGCTTTCTGCCTGTACAAATGCACCGCCAGCCTTTGGCAATTCATGGCTCATATACTCAGGAACTTCGTTCTGTGGTGTAATAGGGTAACCGAAATAGCACTTGCAGCCTGCGCGAATCGCAGCTTCACCAAAGGCTTCGTTGCCCTTCATAAGTACTTTACTCATTCTTCTCCCTCCTCTAATTCATAAATACTGATGCAGCAGTCTGGACACATAGTTGCACAACTGGTACAGCCGATGCACTCTGTTGCATCTGTGATTCCTGCCGGGTGGTATCCTTTGGAATTAACCTCTGGGTCAAAGGCAAGGATCTTTTTCGGGCAGAAGGAAATGCATAAGCCACAGCCTTTGCATTTGTCCCCATCGAAAACGACTTTAAAACGTCTCTTCATTACAAGCCTCCTCAATATTTTTATAGGTTTTAAACCTGTTTATCTAAATAACTATCCCTCATGTACATTCCAATCGGGAAAATATTAAAATCACAACCGGAAAGTTCTTCTGCCAGACTTTCCATACAGCATGCACAAAGTACCGGAATACCAGTAAGACGTGAAACCTCTCTGGTAAATTCCATGCCTTCCACTACGGTTTCTGTTGTTGTATAACGAATCAGATGCGCATTGGAAATGATACCCGTAACTTTTATTCCTGTAGTATCCATTGTGTTGTTTATCTGGTCTGCAGCTTTTTGCGGCGTATCCGTTCCCGGACGGTTACAGTTTACGACACTAATCAGCTGAGCATCCTCTTTCATGTACGGATGGAACTGATTCAAAATCATGGCTCCCGTAGCATCTCCTCCACAATCCAAGATAACTCTGCAAGTTGCATCTTCCAAAGGCGTCCGGATTGCTGCATCGATGGTCTGAAGCTCGCTCCCGTTCCTTCCTTTGAAAGGATCGGAATAAACTTTGATTCCTGCTTCCTCCATCAGGCTTTGCCGTTCTCTGGAACGGAAATAGGGATTTTCCAAATCCAGATCGCATAAGGCCAGGTTCGGAATATTTTCTTTTGCTAAGGCCATTGCAAGAGATACACTGACCTCTGTTTTGCCACTTCCAAAATGACCCGTTATTGCAATTTTTCTAGGGCCTTCTGCCATAGCTTTTAAAAATGCATTCATCTTATTTTCGTCTCCTGATACGCGAAAAAGACCCTCGTATTTATAAGAGGATACAAAAGCAAAACAAAGTCTCTGCAAGACAGAATCCTTTGCTTTTTGGAGATTATAAACCTACTTTTTTCTTACAGTCAACGGATTACTTTTTTCTTTGGTAAAAATAAGCGAAATGCCTTGAAATAAAAGGTTTTTCGTTGTTTGTTTGTGTAGTTTTTCTATTGACTGTAAATTAAATTTTCTTTATTATGTAAGAGTTTAAGATGGCAAAGTAGAATTTCTTTACAGTGGTAAAGAATTCTGGCCTTTTTGGAGGAAAAAAAATGACAGACAACAGTAATATGTTGATGGAAGTTGCACAACGTATCCGCGAACTTCGAATTGACTATAATTACACAGAAGCCAAGATGGCGGAACTTACCGGCATCAGCACCGATGAATACCTCCGGTATGAAACGGGAGCTGCTGACCTTCCTTTCACATTTATTCATAAATGTGCGCTGTGTTTTGGCATTGAAATTACCGAACTTTTAGAGGGAAGCAATTCCCGTCTTACCAGCTACGCTATTACCCGTAACGGCAATGGTCAACTTACAGCAAAAGAGCCTGGCATCGAGATAAAATCTATCGCTCCTCTTTTCAAAAATAAAAAAGCTGACCCATATTGGGTTCGTTATGAATACTCCGAAGAAGAACAAAACAAACCAATTCATCAGGTAACCCATGGTGGCCAAGAGTTCGACCTTGTTTTAGAAGGTAACATGCGAATTAAAATCGGTGACCATGAAGAAGAATTAGGACCTGGCGACAGCATTTTCTACAACTCTTCCACTCCTCACGGTATGATTGCTATCGGTGGAAAAGATGTTGTTTTCTGCGCCGTTATTTTAAGTGGAGAGGAAGAACTGATCTGGAACCACGGCCGGATGATGAATGCAGAAGAATTACAGAAACAGCTGAACAGCGTTCCTGCCATAATTTCTGCTGGCGATTATCTCAGTGATTTCATTGAAACTGCAACGGATGAAACTGGCACTCCGGTTTCCATTAAGTTCTTTAATCCAGATAAATTTAATTTTGCATTCGATGTTGTGGATGCAATTGCAGAGAAAGACCCAGACCGTCTTGCCATGGTTCATTTAGACCGCAACCGCAAAGAACGTCGCTTCACCTTCCAGGACATGAAGAAAATGTCCGCAAGAGCTGCCAACTATTTCCGTGCTCTGGGAGTAGAAAAAGGCGATCGCGTCATGCTGGTTATGCGCAGGAACTGGGAATTCTGGCCAGTAATCATAGGCCTTCATAAATTAGGTGCGATTGCAATTCCAGCAACCGACCAGTTAGTAGAAAAAGATTTTGAATACCGATTTAATGCAGCAAAAATAAAAGCAATTGTATGTGCTGCGTTTGGAACGAGTGCTGAGGAAGCAGAAAAAGCTGCTGCCAAATGCTCTACCGTAAAACTGAAAGTAATCAGCGGTGGAAAACGAGAAGGATGGCATTGCTTCGACGACGAATATGATATGTACTCCAGCCGTTTCGCAAGAACAGAAGATTCCATTTGTGGCGATGATTCCATGTTGATGCTCTTCACCTCCGGAACCTCTGGTTATCCGAAGGCTGCTGTTCATAGCTGTAAATATCCGTTAGGCCATTATCTCACAGCCAAGTATTGGCATTGTGTAGATCCAGAAGGTCTCCACCTTACCATTTCCGACACCGGATGGGGCAAGGCTCTTTGGGGCAAACTTTATGGCCAGTGGATGAACGGCGCTGCTACCTTTGTTTATGACTTTGACCGTTTCCATGCGAACGATATTTTATCTTTGTTCGCTCAATATCATATTACTTCTTTCTGTGCTCCTCCTACGATGTACCGTTTCTTCATCAAAGAGGATCTCAGTAAATACGACTTGAGCTCTGTGAAACATGCAAGCATTGCTGGCGAAGCAATGAATCCTGAAGTTTACGAACAGTTCCGAAAAGCTACCGGTCTTTCCATTATGGAAGGCTTTGGCCAGACGGAAACTACGATGGTTATCGGTACCTTTGCCGGAATGATGGCAAGACCTGGTTCTATGGGCAAGCCAAGTCCACTGTATGATGTTCATCTTCTCAACTCCGATGGTCAAGAATGTGCAGACGGTGAAATCGGTGAAATTGTTATTTATACAGGCGACAGCATTCCTTGTGGTTTATTCAAAGGCTATTTTGAAGCACCAGATGCTACAGCAAATGCTTGGCATGATAATTATTATCACACTGGCGACCTTGCTTGGCGTGATGAAGACGAATACTTCTGGTATGTAGGCCGTGCGGACGATGTTATCAAATCCTCCGGCTACCGTATCGGACCTTTCGAAATTGAAAGCGTACTTATGGAACTTCCTTACGTTTTGGAATGTGGTGTATCCGCTGTTCCGGACGAAGTCAGAGGCCAGGTTGTTAAAGCAAGCATTGTTCTTGTAAAAGGAACCGTTCCTTCCGATGACTTGAAAGTTGAAATTCAGAACTATGTTAAGAGCCGTACTGCTCCTTATAAATATCCTCGAATCATTGAGTTCAAGGAAGACCTGCCAAAAACCACGAATGGTAAGATAAAACGTAATCTGTTGTAAGAACCAGGAGAGTTTCTATGAAAGGATTAGAATTAAAAGTACACGAAATCGCGGACCGTGTCCGAGAACTTCGAACCATTGAAGGCTTATCCGAAGAGTACATGGCGCAAAAAATCGGCGTTACCGTCGATGAATACAAATTGTATGAAGCCGGAAACCAGGAGCTTGATTTCGCCTTCCTTTACACTTGTGCTCAAGTTTTAAATGTTGACGTTACGGAACTGATCGAAGGTATCACTCCTCGATTAAGTTCTTACATTATGACCCGAAAAGGCGAAGGTCTTCGTGTTGAGCAGGCTCATGGCATGACCTATTACAACTTGGCTTATAAATTCCGTGACCGTGTTGCAGAGCCTTTGTTTGTACATAGTACTTTCAGCGCAGAAGCTCAGCTGAAACCGATTGAGGTTACTGTCCATGAAGGACATGAATTTGATATTGTTATCAACGGGCACTTAAAAGTTCAGTTAGGAAATCATATTGAAGTTTTAGGTCCTGGTGATACCATTTACTATAACTCTTCTACCCCTCACGGAATGATTGCTACCGACGGCGAAGATTGTGATTTCTACGCTATCGTTCTGGACCCAGACCGTAATGCTGTTGCAAAACCGGAAGCGATTCCAACAATTGCTCCAGTGGTTCAGACCAAGAAACGTGTTTGGGAAAAATTTGTGGATGTGGAAGAAACCGCTACAGGCGAATTAACTGCTGTTTCCTTTAAAGATCCGGAATCCTTCAACTTTGCTTTTGACGTCGTAGATGAGTTAGGTTCCCGTCGGCCGGAAAAATTAGCGCTTCTCCATGTAAGCAACGACAAAGTGGAAAAACGTTTGACCTTCCAGGACATGGCAAAACTTTCTTCCCGGGCTGCCAACTATTTCCGTTCTTTAGGAATCAAGAAGGGCGACCGCGTATTAATCGTATTAAGAAGAAATTGGCAGTTCTGGCCGATTATCATCGGTTTGGAAAAATTAGGTGCCATTGCGATTCCTGCGGTTGACCAGTTATTAGAAAAAGATTTCCTTTATCGATTCGAAGTTGCCGGCGTTTCTGCAGTTATCTGCTCCGCAGATGGCGATGTAATTGCCCAGGCAGAACCAGCAATTAAGAAATACGGTAAAATTGAAGTACAGGTTGTTGCCAACGGAACTTGTGAAGGCTGGCATGCGTTCGACGAAGAATACGCGATGTACTCTAGCCGTTATGCAAGAAGCGAAGACAGCATTTCCGGCAATGACCCAATGATGATGATTTTTACCTCTGGTTCCACCGGTTATCCAAAACTTGCTGTTCATAACTGCAAATACCCTCTGGGACATTTCGTTACTGCGAAATATTGGCATTGTGTCGACCCGGATGGTCTTCACTTTACCATCTCCGACACTGGTTGGGCAAAAGCAATGTGGGGCAAACTTTTTGGACAGTGGTTATGCGAAGCTCCTCTGTTTGTTTATGACTTCAACCGCTTCCAGGCGAACGAAATTCTTCCAATGTTTGCGAAGTATGGCATTACTACCTTCTGTGCTCCGCCTACCATGTTCCGTATGCTGATCAAGGAAGACCTTAGTAAATATGATTTAAGTTCTATCAAACACGTAAGTACTGCCGGCGAAGCTATGAATCCGGAAATCTTCCGTATTTTCATGGAAAACACTGGCTTATCTGTTA
Organism: Lachnospiraceae bacterium; assembly: GCA_024403635.1. GTDB lineage: Bacteria > Bacillota > Clostridia > Lachnospirales > Lachnospiraceae > RGIG5612. The sequence goes on from JAKSRL010000045.1 coordinate 12,211, forward strand.
TGGAAGGCTTTGGTCAGACCGAAACTACCGTTGTTGTTGGTAACTTTGCAGGCGTTGCTCCAAAGGTTGGTTCTATGGGTAAACCGAACCCGCAGTATAAAGTTGCTTTACTTACTCCAGAAGGAAATCACGCAGAAGTTGGTGAAGCAGGCGAAATCTGTATCGATATTTCTGATGGCGCTCCATGCGGTCTGTTTGGTGGTTACTATCAAAATGAGAAAGACACCGACGCTGTATGGTACGATGGTTATTACCATACTGGCGATTTGGCATGGTGCGATGAAGATGGATTCTTCTGGTACATCGGCAGAGCGGATGACCTGATCAAATCCTCCGGATATCGTATCGGACCTTTCGAAATCGAAAGTGTTATTATGGAACTTCCTTACGTTCTGGAATGTGGTGTTTCTGCAGTACCGGATGAAATCCGTGGCCAGATTGTTAAGGCAAGCATCGTTCTGGTTGCTGGAAAACGTGGAACTGCGAAACTGAAAGAAGAAATCCAGAATTATGTAAAAGAGCATACCGCTCCTTACAAATATCCTCGTATCGTTGAATTTAAGAAGTCTCTTCCAAAGACAGCCAGCGGAAAAATTATACGAAGCAAACTGTAATTTCAACGAAATCTGGTATAAAGCGCCGCCACCCGTAAAACGGGTGGTTCGAGGCGCGGGCTATAAGCCCTTG
>JAKSRL010000046.1 GCA_024403635.1 Lachnospiraceae bacterium
GATTGTTGATATTACTTTCCAGATTGTTCTCAAAGCTTTCATCATAATTGCGAGTCCTTTTTATTATGCAAATGATGGATTTTTAGATTACCCAAAATAAATGGGTATACCTCACCCATTATTTCTTATACATTTTACAGAATTATATTTACAATGGCAAGGAAAAAGGATGACACAACATCAAAAAGAGATTTTAAAAACAAGTAAAATCAACAAAAAAGATGCGCCCAAAAGGACGCATCTTTGCAATATTTCGTCGAGTGAAAATTAGATAATCTTTTTGGCCAGGAACCACATAACGGCACCAATTAACATACCGCCGGCGATAATAAACGTTGTTACCATATATCCAGCATACTGAATTAAAACACCCATGAGAAGGCCCATAATAATGGAACCAATCTGGGTAATGGTATTACGTACAGAGTTTACGATAGGAATATCGGATGGAACCTCTGCAAGTTCTGCTGATGTAGCATTTGTAAAACCAGCGATGGAACGAGGAAGAGTTCCCCATAAGCATACATAAATCCAAATCATGTTTCCAGGAATAACGCCTAATGCAATGAAAGCAACAGCTGCGGCGATGAAGGAAACAATCGCAATTTTTCTTCTTGTTTTGAATTTATCGGAAAGAATACCGAAGATGATCATCGAAACAAGACCAATAATAGTTGTTAAGCTGTAGTAATCAGCTGCCTGCATCTGTGTTAAGCCCTTAGTTGTTAAGAACTTGATGATGTAAGCCGTGAATGTCATAGAACCAGCATTGTAGAAAATAAGAGCGATGGCAACAAACCAAGCGTCTTTGTTTTTGTATACTTTTCTGGTCTGCTCTTTGGTAGCTTTCTTAGCACTTGCTACACCGTGGATTCTTACAGTAAATGGAACTAATGAAATCCAGATAATAATAGCAACGCCGTAGATACCGCAAACGATAAGGAATAAATTCTGGAAAGAAATACCAGAATTAACCATTAATGCAGTACCACCCTTTGTCATGATAACCTGTGGAACTACAGTTGCCATAACCATCAGGCAACTCCAAAAGCTCATGTGTTTTCTATCTACCAGGTTCAGGATTAACGCACCAGTAACCAGACCTGCAAAACCTGCGCCTGCGCCTTCCAGCATTCTTCCTAAAACGAATACTGTAAAGCTTGTTGACATTGCCTGTACGAAAATGCCAGCAATGGCTACTAAGTAACCAATAATAACACTAAAGTTACAACGTAATTTTCTTACCAGGAATCCCATAGGGATTGCACAAACAACGGATACCCAGCTAGCAGCGGTATTTAAAACACCGTACTGGCTTTCACCGATATGGAAGAAGTCCATAATCGCACTCTGCATAGGAAGCAGCTTATAAGAGCTAAGTCCTGTCAGAATCATACATGTGAAAATAGCAATAATCATTGCTGCAACACGTTTTTTACTGTACTCAGGTTCCTGAGGCTGTTGCATAATAGCTTCGTCACTCATAACTAATTTTCTCCAATCTTCTTAATTTTTTCTCCCCTAAAACGTACTTGAATAGAATACTTTATTATCCCGAATGTGGCTAAATTCATAAAATGAATGAGCTCATACAGTATAATAAAATAGCGTTGTTGCTGTCAATCCTCTTTGGTCTGATTCAGCAGCCAGGACATAATGCCGTAATCATTTTTGTAGGTAGGAACCCAGCTCCAATGGTTCTGACGGAATAAGGTTTTATATTCCATATTTGGAGTAATAGAAATATCGTATTTTTCCAAATCTTCCGGTGAGAATAACGTTAGATGTGCATTCTTGTTTCCGTCATCTTTTAATTTCATAACTGCGTCTACTAAGTATTTATGACGATATAAGGTATGGTCAATGTAAGCACTGGTTACCCAAACCGGTCTCTTAATGGACTGCAGAATTTGGAAGGTTTCCGGAGTCATCGTTGGACAAACCGGAATTGCTGCTGCAAAAAGGTCGGAACCTACAGACATCGCGCGAATCGTTCCGCCTCCGCCCATGGACATACCGGTTACATAAATTCTCTTTGGATCTACTTTGCCTTCCTTTATCATTCTGCGGATAATATCACAAACTAAGCCCAGATAATATCTTGACCAGCCATAGCGAGGATCATTCCCTAAACCGGAGTTATTGAATCCTGCATTCATATTTACTTTGCTCATGTCCATTTTCTGTTCTACGCACATCGGTGCCATAACATAGATGTCCGGATAATCTTCCGCAAAGTTTACAGGACCATAATCTGCCATCAGCTGTTTCTCGTTGTCTCTTTCGCCTTCATGACCACCATTTCCGCCACCATGGAGGAATAAAATCATCGGACGAGGGGTCGTTGCGTTTTCCGGACGATAGAGACGGTACATTACGCGGCCTTCTTCCAATTTTTCAAATTTATCGTCCGCCGTTCTTGTATGAACAATAAATTCTTTCTGCTCAATTTTCTTATCGCCAATTACCAGCGTCCAAGGAACTTTATTTGTGGATGGTTCTACAGAAATTGTCAATTTACCATCTTCTAATTTAACCTCAGTTACGTCTCCAGGAGCATGACCTCTGGATTCTTTTAAAAATGCTATATGCTCCGTCTCTACTGCAGGTCCTTCCAGATGAATTAATTCTTTTGCGGGAGCTTCTCCTTCCCAATCAATAATAAATTCCAAAATTTCCTGTCCTGTCAATCCTAAAAATGCTTGTGCCTCGTATGCCATAATATACCTCCTTTTTATGTGATTCCGTTCCGCGAGCGGAACAGGCATCAGGGCTCCGTCAGCTTCGCTGATACCTCATGCCTTATGCGTCTGATCGTGCAAACCTATTTTTCATTTCTCTGCTGGATGCAAGGAGTACCTGATCTAACAAATCGTAGGTTTCCTTCTTTGCAAAATCAGCGATTCTCTGGTTACATTCTTCCAGATATGTTGGAACATCTTCCGGTTTTGACTCTAAATATTTTGCATCAAATTCTTTCAGGAACGCATGTCCAGAAGCCTCCGCTGTATTCTGGTATCTTTCAATATGGATAGCGGTCTCTCCAAAGTGAGCATCGGATAAAGTAGCAATAATTCTATTTGCCCAATAGAAGCTCTCGGTAGTTACTTGACCGGTAGTATCTCTTAAATAAGCCGGTGTATCATTCACATTTCCATAGAACGGATAAGCTGCATTAAAAGCATTGGAGCCTTCTGCAATCCATTCTACTGCCATTATCTCCGCTGGAACGTAAGGCCGTAACTGAGTGATTGCCACAAAATTATTTCGGTTAATTCCGATTGGACGATATTTACCTCTCTTAGCAGAATCGCTGTGTTTCTCATATGGATTGTATTCCGTCCCCTGATAGTAGGAAGGAATCACATATTTAATTTCTTCTACCGTAATTTTCTTTTCCGGTACTAAGCACCAGAAAAGGTCTTCGGATTCTGGTTTGAAAGCTGGATCTTCCCCCTCCCAAATAAAGGTGTTTGGATTGAAGTAGCGTTCCATATACCAAGCTCTTGGTGTGTTATAAACATGGTCGGAATCTGCATGACTGCCAAAAGCTGCACGAACATCAAAATCCGTTACTTCTTCCAAAGGCTCTGCATGATAACTAAGGTCTAAATGATTATTATGAATAAAATCCAAAAGGTCCTTGGAGCACATATTTTCTTTTTGAGTGCCAAAGGCATCCGAAAAATCAAAATAATCGATTCCCTGCTGGTTCGGTCCTACCACATATGCCTCATCCGGTACTCGTTTGGCAATCCAATGATGTCCACCTATCGTTTCCAGCCACCAAATTTCATCTACGTCCTGGAAAGCGATTCCATTCATCTCATAGGTTCCGTACTCTTCCAAAAGAGCTCCTAAGCGTTCTACGCCTTCCTTTGCGCTATGAATATAGGGAAGCACGATGGTAACCATATCTTCTTCGCCGATTCCCCCCTCTACGAAAGGATCTGCACCTAAGACACGGCCGTTGGAAGTAATGGTTTCGGTAGCGCTCATAGCGATATTTTCAATGTTGAATCCAGCCTCTCCCCAGATTCCTTTCTCCGGCAAAGCGTTCGGCATAGAGGTATATCTCATTGGATTTTCCGGAAGAGGAATTTCCACTTTTGATATTACCGATTTATAAAGTTTTGGTTGGTCCTCAGGCAAAACCACAACGAATTTCTTTGCTGCGAAATTATCTCCGCCAGCATCTTCGTTGCGAGCCATCATAGTGGACCCGTCATAGGAAGCTTTCTTTCCTACTAAAATAGTTGTGCAAGGCATATTGTTTCTCCTTAAAATTGATGGATAAATTCTATCATAACCGGGCTTTATTCTTCGAAAAATTCCAGCATTTTCTCTTTTAAGTCCGGTGCTTCGTCATATATTCCGTGTCCATATTCCGGACCATAGAACAGAGTTTTTGCATTGGTTTTTTCTGCCAGACTCCGGATGGTATTTATGCTAAATATTTTATCAGCTTCTGCGCCTACTACACAGACCGGACATTTTATTTTTTCCAATCCCTCGCTACTGTCAAAGGCTAAAATGGCCTTGCCCAAAAGAATAAACTTTTTAAGTTCCTCATCCTCCACAGGGCCTACGCTCTTTTCCAGCATCTCTCCGTATTTTTCTAAGGTCGTTTCGGAATAAATATTGTTATTCATTGCCTGTATCAGTTTGCTTAAGGTCTCTTGACTTGCCAAGCCCATCCACAAACCGAGCATTTCTTTTGTTTCCTCTCCCGGTGCGAAACTGGTCGAAGCTAAAAACATTTTTTTTACCAGGTTTGGATGGTTTATCGCTAAAGCCTGACCTACCATGCCTCCCATGGAAGCACCATAAATATAGGCATCTTGCAAATTCAGTTTTTCCATTAAAATTGCAACATCGTCGGCTCTCTTCCAAATAGAATAACCATCCATAACGTAGTCTCTATCATCAAACAGATAAATGGTATATTCGCTAAAAGCGGTAAAGTTTGCCGCGATAGCATCCGCAGAACAAACGGTGCTTTTCAAAGCAAGGCCTGGAAGAATTACCAGGGTTTTCGGTCCATTTCCGATTATTGCGTAATTGGTAGGTTCTAGATATTGAGCATCGTCAAGAAATTCCATTTTTCCCTTTTGTTCTCCTTTTTCCTTGAAATTTCGTCCAATACTTAACTGATATGATAGCATTTATTCTATTTGCTGGCTATCCTAACATTTCTTCCTATTTTTTGATGAAAAACTCCAAAAAATTATATATATTTTACCTTGAATCGTGCACAAACAAAATTCATAATATAGCCATAAGAAAAGATTGTTATATATATGAGGTAGAAAAATGAAAGCGAAAACGAACACAAAAAAGATGACCGAGGGAACTCCTTGGAAATTGATTCTCTTATTTGCCCTGCCTTTAATGGGAGGACATGCGTTACAACAGCTGTATAACACAGTTGACGGTATTGTAGTAGGTAACTTTGTATCTCCGGAAGCTTTAGGTGCAGTAGGTACTTGTGGTACCTTAGTTATGCTCTTCCTTTGCTTCTCTATGGGTATGTCTACGGGTAGTTCCGTAGTTATTTCCCAGTTATATGGTGCAAACAAAATGGAAGATATGAGAAAAGCGGTATCTACCTGTATCATCATGATGGTAGCTCTCGGACTTTTCCTAACAGTAGTTGCTGAAATAACAGCAAAACCTTTGCTGAAATATGTACTGAATGTTCAGGATATCTATCTTCAAGATGCGACAACATATTTCATGATATTTGCGATTGGTCTGGCTTTCCAGTTCCTGTATAACATTTGTGCTGCTATTTTAAGATCCTTTGGTGATTCCAAAGCAACTCTTTATTTCCTGATTGTATCCTCCGTTGTTAACATCATTTTGGACTTACTTTTTGTATGTTTATTCCATTGGAATGTTGCCGGCGTTGCAATTGCTACTGTCATTGCTCATATTATTTCAGCAATCGTTGCTGTTATCTATATGTTCAAAAAATATGAAGTATTAAGATTTAAAAAAGGCGAATTCAAATTCCACAAAGAATCTGCAAAAGTCGCATTAAAAATTTCCATCCCTACAACACTTCAGCAGTGCATCATGTCTTTCGGTTCTTTAGCACTCCAGAGACTGGTTAATACTTTTGATGCCGCTACTCCTGGTCTGCTTCCTGGTTACACTGCCGGACAGAGACTGGAAACCTTCCTTATGATTCCTGCAATGTGTATCAACTCCACTATGGCTACTTACACCGGACAAAATGTTGGTGCCGGTAAATTTGACCGTATTAAATCCGGTAGAACCGCAGCAAGAATCATCACCATTTCTGTTCAGGTTGGTGTTGGTCTGATTGCCTTCTTTTTAAGATATCCTCTGATTCAGTTATTCGGTGTTAGTGGACAATCGGAAGCTTACGGACTGGAATACTTAGTAACCATGATTCCTTGCGTAATCATCTTTGCTTTGAACATGTCTACTCTTGGATCCTTGCAGGGAGCCGGAGATGTTGTCTTTACATCTTTTGTTTCCATCAGTGGATTCATTATAAGAGTTGCTTTAGCTTACATCTTAGGTCTCTTCACTCCAATCGGATACCGTATGATCTGGCTCAATCTTCCTATGGGATGGATTTACTCCACTGTTGTTTCTGCAATTCGTTTTTACAGCGGAAAGTGGAAATCCAAAGCGATTGTTAAACATCCAGCAGGCGAACTTGCTACTCCGGAAGGAGCAGTAGTAGATGCTTCTGAAAAAGAAGAAAAAAAAACAGTTGATTCTATTACAAATTCAGATAATTAATCTTTCATCTAGAATTATTCAAAGGCCGGACAGGAATTCTCCTATCCGGTCTTTTTTGCATAAACGGCAAAGAAATCGCATCGTGTTTTACAAAAAGTACTGTTGTCATTTTTTAAAGGAATCAACAAGAAACAATATTTTTTTCCTTGCATATTGCACAACAGAATTTCATAATAAATAAGTTAGTGTATTTTTATTTTTTAGTTATTTTTGAGGAAAAAAGATGAAAGAGAAAAAAATCAAAAAAATGACAGAGGGAGCTCCATGGAAGTTGATCATCATGTTTGCTCTTCCTCTCATGGCCGGACAGGCCCTTCAGCAGTTATATAACACTGTTGACGGAATTATCGTTGGTAACTATGTATCTTCCGAAGCTTTAGGTGCTGTAGGAACCTGTGGTTCTTTAGTAATGCTCTTCCTTTGCTTCTCCATCGGTATGTCTACTGGTAGTGCAGTTGTTGTTTCTCAGTATTATGGTGCTAGCAAGTACGAAGATATGCGACGTGCAATCTCCACCAGCATGATCATGATGGTTGCTTTAGGCTTGTTCCTTACTGCAGTTGCAGAGTTTACTGCAAGACCTTTGCTGAAATATGTGTTAAGCGTTTCTGACCTTTACTTAGAAAATGCGGTAATTTACTTCCGCATATTTGCTATCGGTCTGGCTTTTCAGTTCTTGTATAACATCTGCGCAGCTATTCTTAGATCCTTCGGTGATTCCAAAGCAACCTTATACTTCCTGTTGCTTTCTTCCGTTGTTAATATCATTCTCGACCTTGTATTCGTATGTGCATTCCACTGGGATGTAGCTGGTGCAGCGATTGCTACCGTTATTGCACATATCGCTTCTGCGATTGCAGCTGGTATTTATATGTTTAAGAAGTATGAAATTCTCCGATTCCAGAAAGGTGAATTTAAGTTCCATAAAGAATCTGCTAAGGTTGCTCTGAAGATTGCGATACCTACTACGCTTCAGCAGTGCATTATTTCCTTCGGTTCTTTAGCTCTCCAGAGACTGGTAAATACTTTCGATATCTCTACTCCTGGACTGCTTCCTGGCTACGTTGCAGGACAGCGACTGGAGACTTTCCTTATGATTCCTGCTATGTGCATGAACTCCACCATGGCTACCTATGCGGGCCAGAACATCGGTGCCGGAAAACTTGACCGTATTAAAGCCGGTCGTACTGCAGCCCGTATTCTTGCTATTTCCATTCAGGTAGTTTTAGGTATCATCGCTTTTGTTCTGAGATATCCTTTAATCCGTTTATTCGGTGTAAGCGGTGTTTCTGAAGCTTATGGTCTGGAATACTTAGTAACCATGATTCCTTGTGTAATCATCTTTGCTTTGAATATGTCCACCATCGGAACCTTACAGGGTGCTGGTGACGTCGGTTATACTACCTTCTCATCCATCAGTTCTTTCGGTCTTCGTGTTGCATTAGCTTATCTGTTAGGACTGTTCACACCAATCGGCTATCGTATGATCTGGCTGAATCTTCCTATGGGATGGGTTTACAGTACAATTATTGCAGCAATCCGTTTCTCCAGAGGAAAATGGAAAACTAAAGCGATTGTTAAGCAGCCTGTAAGCGACGACAAACAGCTTGCAACTCCGGAAGGCGTTGTTGTAGAAGCTTCTGAAGCAAAAGAGGCTGAAACAAATTCACCTGAATAAATAATATAACAATAAATGTTAGCGACCGGATGGGAAATTCCCATCCGGTCTTTTTATGCTATAATTAAGTAGAGAATTGACACTTGGCTGATTTTGAGAAATATGTCAACCTGTAGGGAACAACCTTTGTTGAAAGAACTGCTGACCTATGCCGGAATTATGTAATCGACGTCCCGAAAAATGAGCTGCCGATGATACAAAAACGATACACCAACTACGTATGATTCACTTATGAAAAAGATTCTGATTGTAGAAGATGAACAGAATATCGCAGAAATGGTCCGAATGTTTCTGACCAAAAATGGTTTCGACTGCCAAATTGCCGAAGATGGAAACGTGGCGGCCGATATGGTAGAAAACAAAATCTATGACCTGGTTCTGCTGGATGTTATGCTTCCCGGCATTGATGGCTTTGAACTGATTGGTTATATCAAGCAATTTGGCATTCCGGTTATTTTTGTTACAGCGAAAACAAGTGTAAATGACCGTGTAAAGGGTCTAAAATTGGGCGCAGATGACTATATTCTAAAGCCATACGATTTAAAAGAGCTATTAGCCCGAATAGAAACGGTGTTGAAGCGGTACCATGTTGCGGACGACATGATCCGTTTTAATAATCTAATAGTAAATGTACCTGGTCATGTAGTAACACTGGATGGAAAAGCAGTGCCCCTGTCCGCCAAAGAATTCGACCTGCTACTCTATTTTATTTCCAATAAAAATATTGCTCTTACCAGAGACAGTATTTATGAGCATGTCTGGAAAGAACCCTACTACGGAAATACACGAACAGTAGATCTTCATGTCCAGCGTTTAAAAAAGAAACTGAAGTTGGAAGAAAACATTCATGGCATTTACAAAATCGGATACATTTTTCGTACGGAAAGATAAGACGTGCCATAAGAACATTTTAAATAGAGGAATACTTTGGTTCGTTCCAGAAAAATCGTAAATTCTATCTATGTCGCAGTTTTTGTAATCATTCTTATAGTCGGAGGGATTCTGGCAGGAAACAGGAACAAGACTGCATGGGAGGCCCGTAAAGCCTCTTCTTTTCGTTGTGCCGAATTTGCCATCGATAGTTTTATTTCCTATACGAATATGACAACGGAAGCTTTAAGTTCTGACCATCTCTTGTATTTATCCAAACAAATATCCGCAAGCATGGATGATAATATTTCCGATGTGACAATTCAGGTTACCAGCCCAGAAGGAGTGACCCTTTCAGACCATCAACTTCTTTCTTCATACGAGCGTCCGGATAAAGATCATCTTTTCTCAAAGATTATCTGCCGCATTGACTATGCCAGCATCCCTTATCATATCTCCTTTTCTTCCGATTATTCCGATGTGTCCGCTTCCTGCTTGAAAACCTGGAGGATTTACAGCCTTGCGGCCGCAATTCTTATTATTTTTGCAGTAGCTTTGGGAATCATGTTTAACCTACTCTGGGATGAAACTCTGCGTCGCAAAAAATTCATGGAAAATTTCACTCACGAAATGAAAACTCCGATGACTTCCATTTTAGGTTACACAGAGATGATGAGCAGTCTCAAATTGAGCGAAGAAGAACAAGGTAAAGCATTAAATGCGCTTTCTTTTGAGGCTAAGCGTCTGAACAGTCTTTCTGCACAGATGTTGGAAATATTTGTTGCCCAAAATGATAATCCTGAAATGAAAGTATTAAATACAAAGACACTTCAGAACGAGCTGATTATTTCCCTGAACGCCTTATCAGAGAAATACCAGATTCCTTACTCTATCGACTTTTCGGACTGCGTAATAACCGGAAATAAAGACTTTTTGTTATCCATGCTGACAAATCTTGCCGATAATGCTTTTAAGGCTACCGTAAACGCAAACCGTCAAAATGAGATACGGATTTCCGGTGTTCGAAAAAATGAGAAATACCGGATTTCCATTTTGGACCATGGAGTTGGAATTTCCAAAAAACATATCGACAAAATCACAGAGCCTTTCTATCGGGAAGACAAGGCCCGCAGCCGTCAGCAAGGTGGTGCTGGGTTAGGTCTGGCTCTTTGTTCGGAAATTGCAAAAATTCATGGAACAAAGCTCTCTTTTAACAGCAAAAAGAATAAAGGAACGTTAGTATCCTTTGAATTAAAGGAGGCCGGCCGATGAAGAAAAAAACCTTACTTCTGACAGCTTCCTGTGTTGTCATTTTACTGGCTGCCATCTTTCTTCCTATCATTTGTTGGAATGTGCACTTAAACGATCTTACCAGAGAACCAGAACTCCAGACTCTGGAATTATCCGACAATATGCACATTACCCGTCCAGAGGAATTTGCAGATTTATTTGTTTCCGGTGCATTCCTACAGGACAATATGTATAATGACGCTTCGAATTCCCGGGGAACAGAATTTGAGAAACTGAAGGAAATGTTTGCCAACATCTTTAACTATTTAGAGCCGGAAGCGAAGGCGTTTTATCTTGACCGTTTAAGTACTTCAAATTTTGAATATTCCAACATCCAGCCAGTCAGCATTACTACCAATGTAGGGCCAGAGTATTTTGCTATGGTCAACGGACAGCTCAGTTATTATGGCGGTGATGAAATTCTATACTTTTTCGTTAACTACGAGCAGAAAACCCAGACCGTCTTTTTCTTCTCTATTCATTCTGACTGGATTGAAAAAGATGATGGCTTTACTGGGCTCAAGTATAGTAAGGAATTGGCAGAAGCTGCCACCAAATACTATTCCGATTTAGGAATCAGCGACAAATACTATTCCATAGAATCCGACAATTATGGTTTTAGTTTTTATCTCTATGTAGGCGTGGAGGCGCAAAAAAATCAGGCGTTATCCGAAGCATATTAATAAATAACCATAGCCCGGCTTCCCATCTCTTCATAAACGGACTGTACTACTTTTTTAGGAAAAGCTACCATTGCTCCCTCCATTGGATCATTCAAATAATAATAGTATTCGTCATAACCTACCAGTAACAAGCAATGCTCTCCTCCGGGCCAATAATACTCACTTCCATCCGGCAGCGTCCAATGACTGGTGTAAGAAATTGGCCGCATATTCATCGTTGCCCAGATGATCACAGTCTGGTTTCGGTTAATATATTCTGTACAAAAATCTTCCAGTGACCCATATACTTTCTGGGCACAGACCTCGTCAAAATAAGAATTCACAACATCAATCATTACGTTTTCAAAACAACCAAAACTATGAAAACTTTCAAAAGGAGAACCTACAAACCATTCCTCCGGATTCGGACCAAACAGGTGTCCTTCCCTACTTTCTAATTCCTGCCTAGGAATCAAGGAGGCAATCGTTTTCATATCAATTTCCACTCCGATATCATTCAATGCCATAGTGACACAACAACTTTCACATCCCGTTGGAAGTCCTGGATTCTGACTTAATGCAGGAACATCCAAAATACAGACGGCTTCTTCGGTCTCATACTCGGTCTGGTTTTTCTGCTCATCGGTTTTATAATATTCAGTGGTCTTTTTTATGGGGAAAAAAATAAGCAGTTCCGCCACTATCACTGTAGCTAAAACAATGCCACCGATAATCAGAATCATTCTTCCAAAGTAAGAAAGTTTTCTCTTTTTTCTTTTTACTTTTCTGCCACTATTTCTTGTCAGCTTTTCCCGCCTCTTTTTCGTCTACC
>JAKSRL010000047.1 GCA_024403635.1 Lachnospiraceae bacterium
GCTCGGGCTTCGCAAGCGAAGCTTCTCCTCGCTCAACAGGCTAAAGCCGTATATTCAAAAAACTCCATCCGCTCGCCGTAATAAGCGTGCCAATGGAGTTTTTATTTTTCCAAACAGACTGGTTATCAATTTATATTTTTTGGAATTTCAATCCTTATTTCTGTTCCGACATCAGGTTTACTTTCAATCATTACAGCAGCCTTCATCAGAGTCTCCAGACGGAAAACCAGGTTCTGAAGTCCTGTTGAATCCCGAATTCCGTCCTTTACTTCCTGCATAACAGCAGCTTTATCAAAACCTACTCCGTCATCAATTACCTGAATGATCCAAGCTTCCTGTGTTTCATAGCTCTTCAGAGTAACGCAGCCTCCGCCTGATTTATGAAAAATCCCATGTCGAATTGCATTCTCAACCAACGGCTGGATGCTGAGAGGAATGATGTCAAAGTCTTTTGCCCGAATATCATATTGCATGGTCAGTTTGTCTCCCAGCCGCACTTTTTCAATATTGACATACGCTTTTGTGTTCCTCAGTTCCTCGGAAAATGGAACCGGCTGGTCACTGGCCATGGATCGGATTGTTGCACGAAGATGAACGGTGAAATCCGTAATCAATCTACCTGCATATTCCGGGTCTTCATAAACGATCTGCCGGATTGAACTAAGCGCATTATATAGGAAATGAGGCTGCATCTGCACAACCATTGCGCGTACCTGACTCAGCTCCAGCTCTTCTTTCAGCCGTTCTGTTTGGACTTGAAGGAGAACCGCTTTTGATTTTTCTTCGGTATAATCGATAAACAAATAGACCAACAAATAGATAAACAAAAACAGTACGCCCAAGCTTACCAGATTCGTAAAATAGACCCAGATCTTTTGAGGGGGAAACAGAAGCTTGCATACATCAATCGCGCATATCAGAAGGAAAATGACGATGCCTTTGAACAGTGCCCTGCTTGCCGCATCTTTCTTTCGATGCAGAAAAGAATATCCAGCAATCAAAATAATACAAAGAAGCATCAACACATACATATACCTTTCCGTAAGCGTAAAATGCAGCACGTTTGTAAAATTGAGTATCATCACCGCAATATTGACAATTCCCATAACCGCCGAAGCAATCGCAAATATCCTGTGCCAAATTGAATTGTCTTTGGATATTTCCATACAAAAGAGCAAAAAAGGTATGGCACTCAAGAAACCCGCTATATATTCAAGCACTTGCCAAAAATATGACGAAAAGCCAAAAAAGGCATAGAAACCATATGCACAAAACATCCATAGGGAAACCAGCAATGCCGCGATACAGATAAAAAAAGCCTTCCTTACAGCAAACTGCCCAGTCATTCCGAACACACACGCAATTGATCCAAACAGGCCGAATGCTATCAATATAACCGTTATGAAAAAAGAAGTGGCCTGATCACGAAGCATCAGCAAGTGCGCCGCTTCTTTCTTTACAATAAAAAGATGGGATGGGAGATTGTTCAATGCATCTTTCTCCGTTGGACGCAGTATTATTGTAAATTCATCTCCCCAGACACTATCCGGAATCGGAATAAAGCAATACTCTTGACCGACCATTCTTCCTTTTTGCGCGGATTCTTGTCCGTACATTCCAAGTAATGTGTTATGATACCACACTTCCACTGTTGTGTTGTACACGAAAAAAGCCAGCTCGCCGTCCGGAATCAGTGGCTCGGAAGGAAGATGCACATTGAGTCTAACGACATCTCCTGCCCCCACCCTTCCAAAATGAAGGCCTTCTGGTTCTTCGATTACAGACTGACTTCCGTCAGCATATTCGATTTCCGCTGACACTCTGTTGTTCGCAAGTACATAATCATCTATTAGATTGTTCCGTATTAGCTCTGACAGCAGAATGAAAACAGCAATGACTGTCACAATTAGAAGAATATTTAATAAAAGAGTCTTTGCGGATTTTAATGTTTTCATCTTACTGCACCTTTTTCACCTTCACCATATGTAGAAGTAGCCCCCTATTCTTCATTCAGCATATCCGCGAGTACGGGCTCCCCCCAACTGTATTCCGGTAAGAACACTCCGTTGAATCGCTCATGCAAAGCGGAGTTCTTATCCATCCAGGAGTAGAAATCACAATCAACTAATTCCGTGTTGAGCATTTGCCCTTTTACATTAGAAATCAAGAGATTGCTGATACCGCATTCTCTTAATGTTCTTTTCAGTCGTTTCAATGCATGAAAATAGGTTGTCATTTCGCTGGTTCCATAGGGCTTATCTTCCCAAACGGTCGAGTAGATGCCTTGATTGCTCACTTCTTTTCCGCGGAACATAGTAATATAAGCAAGACATTCTTTGGCTTTCCCGGAAAGCGGAATAGGTACTCCGTCTTTCAAAACATTAAAGGTTCCGAACATTTGGATATAGATATTTTTCTTCTGTCGCTGAGCAAGAAGCTTCAGCCGCTCCATCATAATTTCCAGCATTTTTCGGTCATACGGCTTCTCCAGATAATAGTCTCCACCAATCTTGTTAGAGCCCCGAACATAATCAAAAGCAGATACAAAAACGATCAATATGTCTGAACGTATCTCGCGCAGTTTTACAGCTAACTCCAGTCCTGTCATGTCCGGCATTTCCACATCCAGAAATGCTACTTCGATGGGATTATTCGCCGCATAGCTTAATGCTTCTTTTGCGTTGGTAAAGGAGCCTGTCAAATTAAGCTCGGGGATACCTTCACACTCTCGGGAAAAGTACCGAGTCATAACCGGCTCATCATCTACAATAATTGCTCTCATTGTTTTCCCTCCACTCTCTTTGGGATGCTGACAGTGATAGTCGTTCCCTCGTTGATAACACTTTCAATCTGAACTTTTGCAGCCATCAGTTTTTCTAAGCGGAAAATCAGGTTTTTAAGTCCCGCAGAATCTCTTTTCCCGGCATCGATTTCTCCAAGTACTTTCTGTACATCGAAACCGATGCCGGTATCAATTACCTGAATAATCCACTGATTTTCCGC
This sequence comes from Lachnospiraceae bacterium, assembly GCA_024403635.1. Lineage (GTDB taxonomy): Bacteria > Bacillota > Clostridia > Lachnospirales > Lachnospiraceae > RGIG5612. The sequence continues at coordinate 3,004 of JAKSRL010000047.1, forward strand.
CTCTGCGCTTCGCAGCGTTACGACTCCGCCAATTTCGCCGCGACGATAGATTCCATGGCGGATTGCATTTTCTATAAGAGGCTGCACACTCAGCGGAATGATTTCAAAATCATCTGCCTGAATATCATAATCGACGGTGAGATTTTCACCAAATCGTACTTTTTCTATACTAACATATGCTTTGATGTTTTTCAGTTCCTCCGAAAGCGGAATAAACTGATTTCCTGACATCGCTCTGATCGTACCGCGCAAATGTCTGGTAAAATCGGTAATTAAATCTGCGGCATAGTTTGGGTCTTCATAAACGATTTGCCGTATAGAGCTCAATGCATTGTACAGAAAATGCGGCTGCATCTGACTGTTAAAATTCTTTGTTCTGGTCAGTTCCAATTCCTTCTCCATCTGCCAGAATTCCCTCTCCGCAGCAAAGATAAGCTCCATAAACATAAAAATGAATACATAGAATACAAGAATGGCAACCAGTCCGAAGAAATCAAAATCTGGAGTATACACAAAAACCGGAGAAACTCTTGACGCAACAAAGCTCACACAGAGTGCGGCGACCCAACCAACTATTACAAAAAGAATTGTCTTCTGACCTGCGGGAATTCTTGGATTCTTTATATTCCAATACACTCCATAGATTCCGATGACCCCGTCAACAATCAGACTGTAATGATAAATTGCAGCAATCATGTCAAACGACATTACACCAGAAAATCCCAGAACTGCAGCAACAAGGGCAAACACAATGTCCTTGGCGGCTCCCCCCAGTATTACAGCTCTCTGGAGTTTCGCAATCTCCATCTCTCGGAAGAACAAAAGCACAAAGAAAGGAAGTAAATACGTTGCAAACTCGCGAACTATATTCCACACTGCCTGATTCTGAGTGAAGATAAGATAGTGCCCGCCAGCATCCAGAAGAAGTATAGCAAAACATAAAAAGAAGCCACTTGCAAACAGGCCGGCTCTACAGACCATCGGTTTAAAATCAATTATAAGGCTGACCAACGATAAAAAGAACGCCATCGCAATGAAGAGGATTCCGGAGAAAAAGCCGGAAGAACCGTTGACCAGATAATATCTGTAGGTCTTAGCACGAGGGCAAAGCTTGACCCCTTTCGGTGATGGCTCTGCTCCCATATCATGTGCAGTCAACTTTATCATAATATCCGTGATGTCCTCTGTTAAGGGAATACTGACATAAATGTTGCCAATACTTCAGGTCAGAATCCCCAAGATTATTTTTGCCACTTAGGGGAATCGTAACAATTTCCGTGCTCTCATCTGTTCTGATTGTTCGGATTTCTTTGCTTAAATCGGTCAGACCCTTCACCTGTAAAACAGATACAGCAAAGATTATGAAGATCAGTGATAAAAAACAGAAACACAGCCCAATCAACCATATATTTTTCTTTTTCCCCGGCTCTCTGAGTGACTCTGACGTCCCGCTGGCCGTCTTCATATTCTGTCTCCGTACCATTGCTCTCCTTAATTCGGTTTCATTATTCTTTATCCGCGAATCAACGTTTTTTTATCGACAGGAATACCCCTTGATCTGCCGAATCGTTCCAGAATGGGAATGCATCCTGCCTGACATATATCCCTTCGGCTGTGTGTCTCCCCTAAATACAACTCATCACACTACACTGTATCCAAATATAAAGATATTTGCAAGAATGTTATCTTTCCTTTATCACCGTAGATTCGATCACACCCTTAAGATCCAAGTAGCTTCTTTCTTCTGTAAATTACGGTTCCTGTCAGTGCCGCGCCGCTGACCACAATGCGCAGTACCCATAAAAGTAAGTGACTGTTGTCCCCTGTCTTTGGGGTGGTTGGGGCGTCTTTTTCAAAAATGGCTTTTATCTTAACATTCTTCCTTGGCATGGTGAATGCATTATTGCGTATTTCCACGTCCCAAGTCTGCCATTCTTTAAAGTGATAACCTGGTTTGGGATCAGGTATCAAAATAATTGTTCTTCCCTGTAAATTCCCAAAAGCATCCGCTGTTGCTTTTCCATTTCCATCATCCTCAATTCTTACAGAATACTTTTCAAGGAAAACCGCACTTTTTTCTCCTAAATCAGCATTGGTTCCAGCATCGTCTCTATGAAACCACTCCTCATTTAATTCTGTAAGCTGGTCTATCGTTCGATCAAGCAGTCCTTTGCTTATACCGATTTCCTCAAGTTTTTCGCAATCATCAAACATTCCCAGTGTTGCAAACTCATAAGCGCCTTCACTAAAATCATCGGTAAGCAGGCTTGACACATTCCAGTTGCTCATATCAAGGGATTCAAGCGAAGAGCAGCCGGCAAACATCCACGTCACTACTTGAGCGCTAGAGGTATCAAATCCGCTCACGTCAAGTGAAGTCAACCCGGAGCATCCGTAGAACATTTCTCTCAACTCAATCACCTGAGAGGTATCAAACCCCGAAACGTCCAGTTCGGTGAGCGTTCTGCAGTTGCTAAACATGCCATACATATCCTCAACCTTGGAAGTATCAAACCCGGAAATGTCCAGCGCTTGAACTTTTTCACAACCAAAGAACATAGCATCCATGGTCGTAACGTTGGAAGTGTCAAAGCCGGAAACATCCAAATCGGTAAGTACCTTGCATCCTCCGAACATGGTCGCCATATCCGTTACGTTAGAGGTATCAAATCCAGTAATGTTCAGAGTAGTGAGTCCCCAGCACGCATGAAACATGCTGTTCATATCCGTCACGCTTGAAGTGTCCAGATTATGCAAGTCAGCGCTTACCAGGTTTTTGCACTCCGCAAATAACCACCTGCCATTATCAATGGACGAGCCCTCTTCGGCAATAGCTGACTTAATAGAGGACCTATAGCTCCCCCATGGAGTCAATTCACCCCAGTGCGTGTCGGGATTTGTCACCGCTCCCGTAATGTGCAGGCAGCCGTCATTGTCTATGTACCAGCCGTCACCAGAGGCAATATCGTCTGTGACCTTGATTTCGTATTCTACTCCGTCAATGGTGACTTTCATCCATTCTTCAGATTGGAAGGCCGAAAGAGCTTTCACTACCCATTCTCCTGTTTCATCGGAGGCAGAAAAGAGGCTTTCATCGCTGACTTCTACTGCTGTTACTTCACCGGTTAAGCCCACTGCTTCGAGGATTGTACGAAGCAAAACTTCGTTGCCGCCAGGAAGGACATATTGCACGCCGTTATAAGTAAACTCTACTGTATAGAGTGAAAATCCATCCGTTTGTGCCGTGGCTGTCGCCTCTGCCCTATGGAAAGACGCACTGACGCTGACAGGGAAAAAAGTAGTAACCAACATAATCAAGCAGAGCAGCGCGGTAAAAAAGTGTTTTTCTTTCATCTCTTTCTACCTCAAATGCAACTATTTCTAATCGCATATAAATTTTTTTATATCATAATCCTGTGGCACTGACACATCACTGACGTTTTTTGAATTGTGAGAAGTGAGCTCACAACACTTATTTCATCTGGAAAAATCAATAAAAGTCCGAACTATAAAGACACGAACGAATAAGGAAGTATTTTTGCGTGCTTGAAGGAAGTCTTTGAGCTGTAGTTTGAATTAAAACACACTATAAAATTAATCCAGGGTAAATTCTTTTGCCTTCTTCATAAAAACATAAGAAAAAAAGCTCCATTTCCCACACATGGGGAAAGAAAGCAAAAACAGTGTGGATGAATTTCCGTCAAAAATCCCCACTATTTTAGAAAGATGATTCTCAGTGTGGAAAAATTGGCATTTTTTAGAAAAAATCAAGCTAAAAATGCGGTTAAGCACGTTTTTTATCCCCACTATTTTTAAGAAACCAGTCCTGGTGTGGAAAAAATCGTTCAACAGCTTGAAAATGAGGGTAAGGTCAACGATTTCCTTACATAGAGGAAGAAAAATAGAATAATAGGTGGCACCTTTATTGTTTAATCGCTTTGGATTCCCACTTGTTACTCTTATAACGGATGACGAAGAATATGCTTCGGATTATCCAGTCAATAATCGTGTGGGCGATGAAAACGCCGTAGATTCCCAGACCAAAATACTTGCCTAAAATGACGCCCATGAGCACACGACCAATCCACATGGATGTGGCGCTGACAATCATGGTGAAAGTCGCATCACCAGTAGCACGAAGGAAGGTCGGTGTTACGAAAGAAATATTCCACAGGATAATACCACTAACAGCGTGCATCATGCAGACGATGAATGCCATGTGGGTTGCTTCCGGCGAAACGTCATAGATTTTCAAAATGGTCGGAGTCAGGGCAATCAGAATTCCAATCCAGATAGCACCCATCCCATACGCCCATTTCAGCAGTTTTTTGAAATAGAAGCGGGCCTTGTCAAAAGCACCGGCGCCACAGCATTGGCTGACAATGGTGGTCATGGTCAGATTGATGGCGTTTCCTACGGTGACATGGAAGCCAGCCATAACGCCGCCGATTGCATTGGCGGTCATGCTGGCGGTGCCCAGAGTAGAAATATAGCTGTACAAAATGATTTTTCCCAGCTGGAACATACCGTTCTCTACACCGCTCGGTACGCCAAACGTGATGATATTTTTCAGAATCTGTTTTTCGAAGCGGAAATGCCAGATACCCAACAGATTCAGTTTATATTTTTTGTTGAAGAGAATTCCTAAAATTACGATGGCTGCAACCCAACGGGAAATCAGCGTTGGGATGGCAACGCCTTCTACGCCGCAGCCCATTCCGAAAATCATCAAAGCGTTTCCTCCTACGTTGATGACATTCATTAAAATGGAAACCTTCAGAGTGATGTCGGTTTTTTCCATGGCACGGAACAGGGCTGCTCCGCCGTTATACAGGGCGATGCCCGGAACAGAGGCCATAACGATCAAATAGTATTTGGTGGTTGCGCTCATAACGTCCGCATCAATTTTTCCGAACAGATTGTTCAGAATCGGCGCGTTAAAAATGTACAGTAAAATTGAAATGCCAAAAGATAATACCATCACCGTCATAATCAGATGATGGCCGGATTTTTTTGCTTTTTCATCATTGCGTTGTCCTAAGAACTGGCCACAAACAGCGACACCTCCAGCGGCCATAGCGGAGAAAATATAATTCATCAGAACGCTGATGGAGTCTACCAGAGAAACGCCGGATACTGCTGCATCGCCGACCTGAGCTACCATCATCGAATCCGCCAGACCTACGGCCATCGTCAGAAGCTGCTCCAGAATCAGCGGCCAAAGAAGATTCATTATTTGCTTATTTGAAAAATCAATTTTACTTGCTGTTGTATCCATTTCCATCACGCTCCAAAGGGATTCCTTATTATTCTCCCTTATAATTTATTTTTTCGCCATAATTTTTTTTCGCTGGGCGATGAAAAAAGCGATTCCTAATACAATCCAGATAATCAGCATGATGTAGGACTCTTTGCCGAAGTGTACCCCGGAAAGACCTGGAATTGGAATCAGCTGAAGAACGATGAAGGCTATGGAGAAAAATACGCCGATGATGGCCATAATTTTCAGGAATGCGGAGCCATCACCAAATTTTTTCAGAGTGATGATGCATGCTGCACAGGTACAGAAATATCCGATGGATGCGCCAATGGAAGACATATCTACGAACCAGCCTAATGCTTCTCTTCCTAAAATCGGTCCGGACAGGGAAACGATAATGCAGAATATCATGGCATTCTTTGGAGTTCCATGTTTTTCATCGATTTTTCCAAATGCTGCCGGAAGGTAACCATCACGGCTCATGGAGAACATTAATCGGCTGGAAGCCAGATAAAAGCCCATGATTCCGGAAAGAACAGCGCAGGAAACGCCAACGCCGATAAGCACTTTACCAAAAACACCCAACAATTCTTCTGCTGCAATTAATAATACCCAGTCTCCGGCCATAACTCTGTCTGGCCAGTTTTCCAATGCTGCCGCTGCAACCGTGTTGTTGGAAACATATACGAAGCAACCGAACGCGATGGCGATTACCATGATGCCCATTACTTTCTTGTAGCTGAATTTAAATTCTTCTGCTGCCTGCGGGATGGTGTCGAAACCTACGAATGCCCATGGAGCAATGGCGAAAGTTGCCAGAATAGCGGAAAGAATGCCCTTACTTCCTATGTGGGCAAACTCTCCAATGTTGGCTGTCGTCGCGTTGGACGCAATGGCGGCCGCTTTATCAAAGCCCCAAACCGGCTCCATGTTGATGCCTTTTGCCTTTGCAGAAAAGATGCCTGCTGCGCAAAGAGTAAACGCACAAACGGCAAGGAGAATCGCTAAGATGGTCTGCATAACACCGGCTTTCTTAACGCCCCATATATTTAATAATCCGAAGAAAATCAGAATGGCCATGGCCAAAAGGATTTCTCCCAAATACACGTCGAAGCCTGCAATCTGATAATGAAAGCCCCATTTCAGAATGTCTGCGCTGCCATCCAAGCCGTCTACGATCAGACCAATCGCCGTAGAGTTCATCGGAACGTTGGTCAGGTACGCTGCGACTAAAAACCAACCGCAGAAATAAGAAGGGGTCTTGCCGAAGCACTCTTTGGTGAAAGTGAATTCACCGCCGGCCTTCGGGTATTTTGGTACCATATAAGAATAGCTGCAGGCAATAATGATCATAACCAAAGCGCCTAAAACCATAGCAATGGCGGTTCCAAATACACCGGAGTTTGGAAGGAATTTCTTTCCAGGATTAATAAAGGAGCCCCATCCAATGATGCAACCAAACGCGATTGCCCATACGTGAGCCGGCTTTAATTGTTTTTGTAATTCATTCTTTTCCATATGAACCTCTTTCTAATACGAACCTCGGTGTGACATTTGTGCGGTCGATGCCGCAAGGATTTATACGTCGTAACTCTTATCGATTGCTTTCAATTCATTAAAGGTATCGATTTCCACGATGTCTTCCTGTTTGCATTCGCGGACCGCAACCTGATATTGATCTTTGAAAACCTTCAGTGGAGTCTGCTCCCAATAAAGTTCCTTTCCGCCAGGCAGGTTGTAAGCTTCTTCTATGTGTTTCGACAGCTTCATGCCGTCTTCTTGATTCCAATAGGAAATGCCCACCATCTGATAGCAGTTTAAACCGCCAACCTTCTGCTCTGTAATGAAGCCGTCTTTTACTTCGAAGCACCAATCATCGGAACGATCCATCTTGATGGCCAGGAAGTCCGATGTGTAATGATATTTTGTAACAATCTGCGGGTTACTGATTAAAAGATCTGCCTCGAAAACATAGGAGTTGGAGAGGTTATATCTTGCAACTAAGGTAGAGGAAATATTGTTCGCCTCGTTATAAACCGGATTCTCAATAAATTTGATCATTGGATATTTATAGAGAAGCTGGTCAAACTGTTCACCTAAGTAACCTCTTACGATGGTAATGTCATCGATTCCTGCTGCCAGACATGCATCAATCAGTCCGTCGATGATGCGCTTGCCGTTAACCCGTACTAACGGCTTTGGTGTATTTAAAGTCACCGGGACCAGTCTGCTGCCAAAACCTGCTGCGATGAATAACGCTCTCTTTGCTTTATATGGTTCTAAAGCTTCGCGACCTTCCTTGGTGATGCGTCCATCTTTCATGAAATTCATAGCCTGCAGTTCTTTTACGGCTTTGTTGATGGTTCCTACGGAATACTCGGTTTTTTCTCCAATCTGTCTCTGAGACAGCGGTTCTTCGGATTCTACCAGAACGGCAAGAATGTCAAATTGTTTTCGGGTCAGAGTGTTTAACATTGTTTCTTTCTCCTAGGATTTTGAACAGCTTCCTGTCATTTTTTCAAAAAAATAAGCAACAAAAACCTCTCGTTCATTTCTTACGAGAGTTTTTTGTTTTCTGAACACATTTTATCTTAAATTTTCAGTTTTTGCAATTCATTTCTGTCTGTAAGCCGACCGTCCATGATTTTAACGGAACGCTATCCGAAAAAGGTCTTCCGACCGTTCTTCTACTTCAAGAAATCTGACTGGGTATAAAGGCCTTCATGATAATGTTCATCCGTCAGGCGTTTTGCCTTTTCAAAAACTTTTTTGTTATAGGCTGCACATGCATCCCACTGACGGGTCACGGAGGTCTCATGGTTCTTAGGGAATTGATAGCGGGAATTCAATTCTCGTGCCAGATATTTGGTGTATTTTTCGGCGCCGTAAATATTTAAATGACCGCCATCGTAATAATCTGTGTCGTCATTTAATCCCCAGAGCACCTCCGCATCTTCTGTTGTATCCAGAAAATCGAAACCGGCCGTGGTTACCATCGTCTCCGCTTTCTTCAGCGTATCGCCTTTTTTCGAAAGGTCCCGGTTCGGGCAGCGAATAAACAGAACATTTTCAATGTTCTCTTCTTTCAGGAAGTTTAAGAATTCTTCCAGACTTTCCATACCTTCTTCGCTCAGTTCATAGGCCGCATGTTCCGATGGTCCTTCCATTCTGTCTGCGTACCCACAGAAGTTTTTGGTAACAGAATACCCCCGGCGGTTCTGCTCCATCTTATCCAGTAACGTTTTAAAACATCCTCTGGCCCGTTCCCAGCCGCTATGATATTTAATAAACGGAATCCTATAGCTTTCCTGCTCTTCCTCCGGAAACATTGTCCATATCTTCATCAGAAAGATTATGCACATTGTCCATATTAGGGAAATCTTCATCTGTAAGTGTGATGCCCTGTTCCTTGGCAAAATTTATAATATAATCTTTCTTTTCATCATCATTACTGATAGCTTCCAATC